>JAZLIS010000104.1:0-21123 GCA_045617505.1 Bacteroidales bacterium
GCTTGGCCCCCGACTTATTGGGGGGGTGTCCTCCCGCAGGGCAACTTCCGTTACGTCGGCTTCTCAGCCCGTCCCGTCTCATATTAATAAAACCCAACTTTCCCAAGGCCTTCGGCCTCAGGAAAGTTGACCTCTTGAAAAAAACTCAAAAGCATTATCGCGCCGCCCCGGGGCGGCGCGTGGTGGCTTTGGGAAAACCAGCTTTAAGAAAAACAGCTCAGAAGTGACCCAGAAGGAAATCATCGAATTCGAGGAGACCAACACCGGAGTAATCCGGCTCTATCTCGAGGGCTCGTTCTACAAGGCGTACGAACGCAGTGCGTTCGCGTTCTGCACCCGAATCAAGGATTACAGGGTTCTCCGCAAGGAATCAAAGACCCTCGGGCGGGACATCCTCTATGTGGGATTCCCGATGACCGCCCTTGACCGGACGCTCGGGAACGCGATGACAAGGAAGGTGAGTGACACCGTTATAGACGTGGTTCTGTCATACTCGATGAATGAGAATGAGTTCTTCCAGTGGAGGGACGCCCAGGAAGTGGAGCAGGCCTCGCGAGCCCTGCTCTCCCCGTACACCAAGGTGATTGAGAAGTCACCGGTGTACAAGACGGCGTATGACATCCTCACCCAGATTATTCTCATCTCCGGGAACATCTCCAAGAACTGCCAGACTCCTTTCGGTCTGCGGATGAAGGACAGTAAACAGATTTCATTGAACTCCTTTGCGCTTCTGAGCGAGCAGATACAGTCCGTAAGCAATCAACTGTCCATTCTGCAGCGAAAGGCCACGGGCCCTGTACCTGCGGAGTGAGACTGAATCAGTGGTGCGGGTGATGTCAAACTCCGAGGACTCCCACCGCGTTTCCAAAGGGGTGACCGGGACTTCCCGGGGCATTCCGCACCACCAGACGCTCTGTTGTTCTTCCCCGCTGCGGGCAACGGCAATGGTACTTCCCTTAACAATGCGGGCTCCAACGGCAACTATTGGTCAAGTTCTCTCAACACGGACAATCCTAACAACGCGTACAACCTGAACTTCAATAGCAGCAATGTCAATCCGCAGAACAACAACCGTTACAACGGCTTCCCGGTGCGTCCCGTCTCAGCGTCAGCCGGACAGCGGTCTGCTTACGGATATTTTCAAGGCATATTATCAAGCCCGTTCCAACAAGCGGAACACATACTCTCAGGTGAGATTCGAAAGGGAATTGACCAGGAACCTCATCTTGTTTTACGAGGAGGTTCGTGACCGTACCTACCGGCCCGAGCGTTCGATGTGCTTCATCATCAAGGACCCGGTGCAGCGGGAGGTATTCGCCGCGTCGTTCCGCGACAGAATCATCCACCACTATTTGTACAATAAACTTGAGCCGGTCCTTGACCCGGCTTTCATATACGATTCATACTCCTGCCGCAAGGGAAAGGGGACACTGTTCGGCATAGAGAGGCTGGAGCATCACATCCGTTCCTGCAGTGAGAACTATCACAGGCAATGCTTTGCGCTCAAGCTCGACATCGAGGGTTATTTTATGAATATGGACAGGAGCCTGCTG
Organism: Bacteroidales bacterium; assembly: GCA_045617505.1. Lineage (GTDB taxonomy): Bacteria > Bacteroidota > Bacteroidia > Bacteroidales > UBA932 > Cacconaster. Next base: position 1,554 of record JAZLIS010000104.1, read on the forward strand.
TTCGATATGCTTCTTTCAAGAATAGATTCCCTTGCATCGGGCGGCAGGCTCCCCTCGGGGTTCGACTATGATACTGTAATGTTCCTCCTCCGTCAGATAGTGTTTCTTGACCCGACCAAAGGCTGCCGCATCAAGGGTTCGCTTTCGGACTGGAAGGGTCTTCCAAGTACAAAGAGCCTTTTCAAGTCCGCGCCCGGCTGCGGCCTCCCCATCGGCAATCTTACGTCCCAGCTCTTCAGCAACGTCTATCTCAACGAGATGGACCAGTACGTCAAGAGGAATCTCGGCTTCCGCCATTACGGAAGGTATGTCGATGACTTTTTCATAATCGATGATTCCCGTCAGAGGTTGCTCGACGCCGTCCCGCTTGTCGCGGATTTCCTGCACAGAAGTCTGCATCTCAATCTGAATTACCGGAAGGTGAAGATTATTCCGGTGGAGCGTGGGGTTCCGTTTCTCGGAGCCGTCGTTTCCCCCGATGGCAGGCATCTCAGCCGCAGAAGCATCCGCAGGATAGAGCATCGCAGAATGGATTCGCTGTGCCGCGAGCGGAATCCGTTTGCCCTTCAGGCCATAATGAATTCCTATTCGGGCTATCTGGCGCACTTCGACACAAATCTCAGGGACAATTGCATCTGGTGTCCACCGGTGCTCTCGTTGAATTTTCAGGAAATCAGAGAGAAAACGGCGTTTATTCTCTGATTTTGACAGTTTGAGGCAATTGGCGACGGCAACCTGTTCCTGCCCGGCGGGCTAAAGCCCTGCTGTGATTACGTTTTTATTGCTATATTTGCAAAGATGAACTGAATTATGCCTGAGATTTGCAGATTATGGGATGCTTATGAAACGGATTTTTATAACTCTGGCAGCATTGCTGACATTCACCTTGTCCTATGCGGACAATCCTGATGCGAACACTTTCATTACTGATTTTTATCAGAACAGATGCTTTGAGGATTATCAGTTTCTTGAATCGCATTGTTCCGCAAGGCTTCTGTCCAAGTTGAGGAAGGCGTATGATTATGACGGGGAGGGCTATGCCGTGTGGCCAGTCGGGGCAGGATATAAAATCCAACGATTTTTTGTTATATTTGTAAGGATACACCAAAAAAAATCGAAATATGCCACGACAAATTACACTTATGAGTTGCCAATGGGCTGATATGGATTTGGACACGCTGTGTTCAAAGGCCGCGGCTATGGGCTATGACGGAATTGAACTTGCAATCTGGGGCCAGCATCTGGACCCTATACGGGCCGCAGAGGACGATGACTATGTCAGGTCCGTCAAGGCGGTTCTGGACAAACACGGACTGACGGTGAAAGCCCTCTGTTCCCACGTTCCCAGCCAGTGCGTGGGGGACTACAATGACCCGAGGCTGGACAATTTCGCACCCGCTTCCCTTGCCGGAAATCCTGACGGGATACGGGCCTGGGCGGTTGAGACGATGAAGGCCAGCGCAATAGCAGCCCGTAAGATCGGGGCATACTGCGTGACGGGATTTGTCGGCTCCTCCATCTGGAAATATTTCTATTCCTTCCCCCAGACAACGGAGGAGATGATAGAGAAGGGCTATCAGGAGATATATGACCTATGGTGTCCGATTCTCGACGTTTTCCGGGAGAACGGGGTGAAATACGCCCTTGAGGTGCATCCCGCCGAGATAGCTTTCGACTATTACTCGACGAAGAGACTCCTTGAAAAATTCGCGGACCGTCCCGAATTCGGTCTGAACTTCGACCCGAGCCACCTCCAGTGGCAGGGGGTTGTGCCCCATATCTTCCTTGAGGATTTCATCGACAGGGTCTATCACGTCCATATGAAGGACTGTGCAGTGACTCTTAACGGGCGCAACGGCATCCTCGGTTCCCATCTGGAGTTCGGAGATTTGCACAGAGGATGGAACTTCCGTTCACTCGGGCACGGGGACGTCAATTTCGAGGAGATAATAAGAGTTCTCAACAAATACGGGTATGACGGGCCCCTTTCAGTCGAATGGGAGGATTCCGGTATGGACAGGGAGTTCGGCGCTGCCGAAGCGTGTGCATTTGTAAGGAAGATAGATTTCCCCTCATCCGAGATAAAGTTTGATTCAGCAATAAAGACAACGAAATGAAACGTACGAAATTATTTTACGGACAGGTCGGCGGCACCCTGAACGCATTCATCGGAGGCGTTCACCGCAAGGCGATTGCAATTGATGAGCAGGCGCAGCTGGTTGCCGGCTGCTTCAGTTCCTCGAATCCGGAGGCCAACGCTGAGTGCGGGCATCATTACGGTCTGGAGGAGAGCAGGATATATTCCGATTACAAGGCTATGGCCGAGGCAGAAGGCGCAAGGAAGGAGGGGAGGATGGATTTCGTGGTGATATGCACCCCCAACTCGACCCATTTCGACATTGCGAAAGCCTTTCTGAAACAGGGAATCAACGTTGTCTGCGAGAAGCCTCTCTGTTTCACTTCTCAGCAGGGAGAAGAGCTGTGTGCCCTGGCAAAGGAGAAAGGCGTCCTTTTCGGCGTGACCTACACCTATACCGGATACAATATGGTCAAGCAGGCAAAGCAGTTTGTCAAGGAGGGTGTGATAGGGGATGTGATTGACGTCAAGGCCGAATATCTTCAGGACTGGCTTTCCGGTCAGCTGGAGGATACCCCGGAGGCCGGGCAGCAGAAACTTTCGGTATGGAGAATGAATCCCAAGGCCAGCGGAATCTCCAACTGCGTGGGTGACATAGGCACACATATCGAAGAGACGGTGCGGTACATAACGGGACTCCGCATAAAAAGGCTCTCCGCCGTATTGGACAAATTCGGACGGGAACTCGACCTTAACGCCAATATGCTGGTGGAATTCGAAAACGGGGCGCACGGCTCGTTTTCCTGCAGCCAAGTTGCGGCAGGGTATTATAACGGCCTGAAGATAAGGGTTTTCGGAACGAAAGGCTCGCTCGAATGGGAGCAGGAGCATCCCGATTTCCTGAAGTTCACCCCGAAGGGTCAGCCTACGCAGATTCTTACGAGAGCGGCTCATACCACAGGCCACGCCCTTGAAATAAACAGGATTCCCAGCGGACATCCCGAAGGACTGACGATGGCTTTCGCAAACATCTACAAAACCTACACCGACGCTCTGCTGCGCAGGGTGAACGGTGAGCCGAACGATGGGGAGTGGTCTCTGGACTTCCCCAAGGCAGAGGACGGACTTCGGGGCGTCAAGTTCATAGAAGCTTGCGTCGAAAGCAGTGAAAAGGGTTCCGTTTGGGTGAACTTATAGAAAAAATGACTAATTTTGAAGGTTTGGAACAGAAAGAATAAATCATATACATTATGGCAAAAGAGAAAAAATTCATCACTTGCGATGGCAATTTCGCCGCGGCTCACGTGGCATATCTTTTCAGTGAGCACGCGGCCATCTATCCTATAACCCCTTCTTCCACAATGGCGGAACTCGTTGACGAGTGGGCCGCATTCGGCAAGAAGAATATGTTCGGTGAAGTAGTGAAAGTGACTGAGATGCAGAGTGAGGCCGGTGCTGCGGGTGCGGTTCACGGTTCCCTTCAGGCAGGCAGCCTTACCACGACATTCACGGCATCCCAGGGTCTTCTCCTGATGATTCCCAATATGTACAAGATTTCCGGAGAACTTCTTCCTGCAGTGTTCCACGTTTCTGCACGTACTCTGGCATCCCAGGCCCTCTCTATTTTCGGTGATCATCAGGATGTCATGAGTGTTCGCCAGACGGGTTTCGCAATGCTTGCATCCGCCTCCGTCCAGGAAGCGATGGATCTGGCCGCCGTTGCTCATCTTGCGACAATCAAGTCAAGCGTACCTTTCGTCCATTTCTTTGACGGCTTCCGCACTTCACACGAGATTCAGAAAATAGAAGTTCTCGAGGCGGAAGATCTCCGTCCTCTGCTGAGCGACAAGGCTCTGGCCGCTTTCCGTCAGAAGGCTCTCAACCCGGAGAACCCCGTCACCCGCGGTACAAACCAGAACCCCGACGTCTATTTCCAGGCCCGTGAAGCATGCAATCCCTATTATGACGCTGTTCCTGACATCGTAGCCAGATATATGGGTGAGGTCAGCGAACTGACAGGCCGCCACTACCTGCCTTTCGACTACTATGGTCCCAAGGATGCCGAGAACGTGATTGTGGCTATGGGCTCCGTCTGCGAGACCATCAAGGAAACAATAGATTACCTCGCTGCAAACGGCAGAAGGGACCTCGGCCTTGTGACAGTCCGCCTTTACCGTCCTTTCTCTACCAAATATTTCCTGAGAGTTCTTCCCAAGAGCGTGAAGAGAATCGCAGTGCTCGACCGGACCAAGGAGCCCGGAGCAATCGGAGAGCCTCTCTATTTGGACATAAAGAGTGTTGTTGCCGATATGGGTGATGCCGCTCCCCTTGTAGTGGGTGGCCGTTACGGTCTTTCCTCAAAGGATACGAGCCCCGCGCAAATCATCGCAGTCTTCGACAATCTTCAGCAGAAGGAACCCAAGAACGGCTTCACAATCGGCATCGTGGATGACGTCACCTTCAAGTCCCTCCCTCAGAAAGAGGAGATTTCCATCGTCAAGGAGGGTACTTATGAATGCAAGTTCTTCGGTTTGGGCAGTGACGGAACGGTCGGCGCCAACAAGAACACCATCAAAATCATAGGTGACCACACCCCGAAGTATTGTCAGGGATATTTCGACTATGACTCAAAGAAATCAGGTGGTTACACCTGCTCTCACCTCCGTTTCGGCAACAAGCCCATCGCGGCGCCATATCTTGTTTCGACTCCCGACTTCGTGGCCTGCCACGTGCCTTCATACCTATATAAATATGACGTGCTCAAGGGTATCAAGAAAGGAGGTTCCCTGCTGCTCAACAGCCTTTGGGATACGGAAGAGACTTTCAAGAGAATTCCGGATTTCGTCAAGAAGACAATTGTCGAGAAGAATATCAAGCTTTATCTCATCAACGCGACCAAGATTGCCGCTGAAATCGGTCTTGGTGGCCGTACCAATACGATTTTGCAGTCCGCTTTCTTCAAGATTACAGGCATCATCCCCTACGAGGAGGCTGTCACCTATATGAAGAAGGCAATCGACAAGTCATACGGCAAAAAGGGTGAGAACGTCGTCAAGATGAACTACGCTGCAGTTGACCGTGGCGGAGATTATGTTCAGGTTGACATCCCCGCCGAATGGAAGAACGCCACCGGCAAGTTCGTCAATGCGAACTATGACCGTCTGGCTCCCGAGTTCATCCGCAACGTTGCCGACATTGTGACTTCGCAGAACGGCAATGATCTGCCCGTGAGCACCTTCGCAGGTGATATGGTAGATGGTACCATTCCTGCTGGGACAGCTGCATACGAGAAACGCGCCATTGCAGTCACCGTTCCCGAGTGGAACCCTGCAAACTGTATCCAGTGCAACCAGTGCGTCTTCGTTTGCCCTCACGCTGCAATCCGCCCGTTCCTGCTCACTGCAGACGAGGCTGCCGCCGCTCCTGCAGGCATCAAGACCGCTCAGGGCAATGCCGCATTCAAGGAGTACAGATTCGCTATGCAGGTCTCTCCCGCCGACTGTACGGGGTGCGGCAACTGCGAGGACATCTGCCCCGGTATGAAGGGTGCCAAGGCCCTCTCTATGGTATCTTACGAATCCCAGGAGAAGGAGCAGGCCAACTACGATTACCTGCACTCCAATGTCGGTTACAAGGATACCGTCGCTCCCAAGGCACAGAACGTCAAGAATTTGGGATTCGCCCAGCCTCTGTTTGAATTCTCCGGAGCCTGCGCCGGCTGCGGTGAGACTCCTTATATCAAGACAATCACCCAGCTGTTCGGCGACAGGATGATGGTGGCCAACGCAACGGGCTGTTCTTCAATCTACAGTGCCGCGTTCCCCTCTTCTCCTTACTGCAAGAATGCTCAGGGACACGGCCCCGCCTGGCAGAACTCCCTCTTCGAGGACAACGCCGAGTTCGGACTCGGACTCCGTGTCGGTTCAGAGCGTGTCCGCGAGACTGTGGCCGCCCTTATGGTGAAAGGACTCGAATGCAACTGCTGCTCATCCGAAATCAAGGCTCTCTTCGAGAAATGGCTTGCAAACCGTGGCAACGGTCCTGTGACCCGCGAGGTGTGCGACGCTCTCGTTCCCCTTATGGAAGAGTGCGGATGCGACATCTGCAAGCAGCTGCTCGACCTCCAGAACTTCATTCCCGCCCGCAGCCAGTGGATATTCGGCGGTGACGGATGGGGCTACGACATCGGATACGGTGGAGTTGACCACGTCCTTGCAACCGGCGAGAACGTCAACATTCTGGTGCTTGACACCGAGGTTTACTCCAACACCGGCGGACAGTCATCCAAGAGTACTCCTGCCGGAGCTGTTGCAAAGTTCGCCACTTCAGGCAAGAGAGTCCGCAAGAAAGACCTCGGTATGATGGCCATCAGCTACGGCTATGTATATGTGGCCCAGATTGCTATGGGCGCTTCACAGTCCCAGACTCTTGCCGCTCTCAAGGAGGCCGAGGCATACGACGGACCGTCTCTGATTATCGCATACGCTCCCTGTATCAACCACGGTCTGAAAGCCGGAATGGGTCACAGCCAGCTGGAAGAGAAGAGGGCCGTCGAGTGCGGATACTGGCATCTCTACCGCTACAATCCCGCTCTGGAGGCCGAAGGCAAGAATCCTTTCATTCTCGACAGCAAGGAACCCGACTGGAGCAAGTTCCAGGACTTCCTCAAGGGTGAGGTCCGTTACGCGTCCCTAGCCAAGTCGTTCCCGGAGAATGCCGCCGAGCTCTTCGAGAAGACGCAGGAATTTGCACAATGGAGGTTGAATACCTACAAGAGACTTGCAAATAAAGAATAAATGTGTACCTTTGCGGTCCGGTTCGTAATGCCGGACCGTTTATACGGTGGATGTAGTTCAGCTGGTAGAGCATCGGATTGTGGTTCCGAGTGTCGTGGGTTCGAGTCCCATCATCCACCCTTAGAGAAGGGGGCGCTGCCCCCTTTATTTTTTCCGGCGGGCTAAAGCCCTGCTGCTCGGGCCGCGAGCATCAAAATGCTCGCTGTGAACACCCGAGCGACCCCGCGGCTCCCGGCTTTGCCGTATTTGCTGGCGCAAATACACAGCCTCCGCCGGACGTCTGATGACGTCTTGTTAGGGGGGCGCTGCCCCCTTTATTTTTCCGGCGGGCTGAAGCCCTGCTGCTCGGGCCGCGAGCATCAAAATGCTCGCTGTGAACACCCGAGCGACCCCGCGGCTCCCGGCTTTGCCGCAATGTCAACCGCGTCCGGAGCCGAACCGGGCGCATTTTCGTACACACGCGAGTGATTCGCGAGTGTGCGAAAATTTTGTTATTTGCAGGGAAATGTGTAATCTCATCTTTGACACTTCACTTTTGAGATATCGAAGCCCCAACAGTGCTGCCAACAATTCGTACAACTTGGGCTTCTATAATGGCGAAATAGGATCTTGAGCGACGCGAGTCAGTCACGGTCACGGCAATCAATTTTGGCTATTGAGAAAAATAGTTTAACTTTGAAGGTTATATTTTGACGTAATTGTGGATTTATGAAAAACGGTTTCGGAAAATCAATGATTATCGCGTCGGTTCTGATGCTTTTGCCGGCAATTTCCTTTGCGCAGAGCTATGAGGAATTGTGCCTGAGGGCAATGGCTCAGATTGAAGAAGGAGAGACGGCGACCGACGTCAAGGCGAAAAGGGAAGCCTTCAACAAAGGCATCGCATACGCAGAGGAGGCCATCAAGCTGGACCCGAACAAGCCCGACGGATATATGTGGAGATGCGGCAACGTGGGACGTGAATGTCAGACCCGCAGTATGATGGAGCAGAATTCGGCAGTGGGGAAGATGCTGGGTGACATCGCCACGATTCTTGACAAACTCAGCTGCACCGAATATGCCGCCGCCTGGCACGCGCTTGCTGAAATCTACTTCCGCCACCCTTTCAAATCAACCGACGCCGCAGTGAATTTCACCAGAAAAGCCATCACCTGCATACCGAAAGGGGAAAACTGGTTGCAGACATACGCTCTCCTTGCGGAAATGCTCTATGACCGCAACTGGAGCGCAGACAAGCGCGCATCCGCACAGAAGAAGAATGTTGAAAAATTCGGCAAGAGCTACAAATCCAATTTCGACAAATACGCATACTTTGACGGTTCTCTCGGTGTGGACTATGTATGCCCCTGGTCAGGTAAGACGATAGGGGCAGTGTCCGACAGGGACGAGGCCCGCGCGCTTGCCGCATACGCCAAGGGGATATACGAGCGCACGGCCAAAAAGTCGGAGTACGACACCAAGTACTTCAAGATGATTACCGATATGGTCGCCAACTGGAAATGAAACCAAAATACTATAACCTGAACCCATCCCAGGAAGTTGTCAGGATGCAGACGCAGTACACTCTTTTCAAGAGAGTGGCGAACATCCTCTTCTCCCTCACCTTTGCTGACGGTTTTGACCGGAAAGTGATGACGGATGCAATCAATCTCCTGATTGAAAGGAATGACTGCCTCCGCATCCGCTTCGTCAAGAAGGACGGAGTGACCAAGCAGTGCTTCGATGCCGTCAGAAAGACAGGCCCGATTCCCGAGAAGAAATTCCCGACCTTCAAGGCATACGAAAAGTTCCACGCGAAATGGTGTAAAAGCGCCACAAAAGTGTTCAAGGGGGACATCCTCAGACCACTGTTCGTGACGGACCCTGAAGGCAAGGAACTGGTCCTCTTCAAGATAAGCCATTTCGTCGCCGATGACTTCGCAATCGGAGTGCTTGTGAACGATCTTGTGGCCATATACAAATCCCTCAAGGAGGGGACCCCGCTTCCTCCCGCGCCCGGCAGTTTCGAGGCGGTGCTGGCGAAGAACGATGCCTATCTGACAAGTGAGGAGGAAATCGGGAGGGACCGTGAATACTGGAAATCATTCTATACGGTGAAACATCCTGAGCATCCTGTCTATCAGGGGCTTCACGGTTTCAGAAACGATTACTGGCAGAAATGCCTCAAGAAGGGGTACTCATCCATTCCCTATCTTTTCGTCCGTTGTGACACAAGGGGGTTCCGTTTCAAAATCCCCGCAACAATCGGCCGGCAGATTATGAACTGGAGCGCGGGACAGAATCTTCCTCCTGCATCATTCCTCTTCTTCTCATACGTTCTCACCTGCTCGCTGCTGAACGGCAGACAACAGTATATGATGCCCCTGATGCTGCTCAGTTCCAGAGCGACGGTCTCCGAACGCAAGTGCGGCGGAACAATGGTGCAGGCCCTCGGCCTCTATACCACAGTGGATTACGGAAAGACATTCAACGAGAACGTGGCGGTGATGTATGCGGAGCAGAACGAGCAGTACCGTCACACCAAGCTGAAATATACGGAACTTGACACGATGCAGCACGATGTCTGGGGCCATTCCAGACTGTCGCAGATGGCGAGTTTCTGCTTTTCATACATACCGTTCCTTTCAACTCCCGGTGTCGAACTGCAGCTTTACAGCAACAGGAAGGGTGCTCTTACGGCATACGTTGCATTGATGCACGATACCGTCAGCGGAGAAATAGAAGTGGTTTATGACGTTCAGACTGTGATGCTGACGCCGGAGCAGCTGGTTGATTTCCAGAACCAGTTGGTGCATAATATCGAAATTGTTCTGGATAAATCTGATTCCAAACTTTCAGAATTGTTTTAAGACGATATGGGAAAATTCATAAGATTAAGTGATGCATTTGCCGATACCATCCTCAAGGAGGGTATGTACAAGGATAGCCGGGACCTTTTGGAAAGAATCAACAGGAAGTGCCCTGAAAGAAAAGTGTTCGGTTATCTGGAAAGAAACAATGATTTGAAATACTACACCGCGCACCAGGTTTACGAAGATGTGATGAATCTGGGCGACGGTCTTATTGCGCAGGGACTGCAGGGAGGCCATATCGCTATGGTGTCCGACAACTGCCTGAAATATATCATTGCCGACATTTCCGTTTCCAGCGGTGTCGGCATTTTTATCCCCATAGATGCGGATGCTCCCGTGGAAACTTTGGCTCTGCTCTTCGAGAAGAGCGACACTACCGCGGTGATGTGTGCGGTGCGCTGTCTTGAAAACGTCAAGGCCGCCTGTGCCAGTTGTCCGAAAGTGACTGACATCATCACCGTCGATGCCAGAGTTGACGGATATCTGTTCTATGACGATATTCTTCAGAAGGGCGAATCACTGAGGGAGAACAGCGTGTACCGCAGCATCAAGCTCGATCCGGAAGCACCTGCGAAGATTCTCTTCACCAGCGGCACCACCGGTGCCAACAAGGGGGTGGTCCTGTCGAACGCCAATCTGGCCGCAAACATCATCAACGGATATGACGTCATAATGGGCAAGCCGGATGATACCGCGATGAGCGTCCTGCCATTCCATCACGCCACCGAAATCAACAGCCACATTATGGTCCGTCTCGGCCTCGGCCAGCTGACCTACATAAACGGCAATATGCGGAATATGATGACGAATATCAAGATATTCAAGCCTACCTGCATCACCATAGTTCCGATGATTGCCAATATGTTCTACAAGTCCATCTGGGCGGGGGCGACAAAGGCCGGAAAGGCGGACAAGCTGAAGAAGGGAATAGGTCTCTGCCGATTCCTGAACTTCTTCGGAATCGACAGGACACACGAAATGTTCAAGGACGTGTACGAACCTTTCGGCGGGAACCTGGAAATGATAGTCTGCGGCGGTGCAATGCTCAATCCGTTTGTAGTCAAGGGAATGAAGGATCTGGGAGTCCGTATCGAGAATGGGTACGGCATCACCGAATGCGGTCCCCTGATCTCTATGAACAGCGACCCCGTGGATGAATACAGGAGTGTGGGCAAACCCTGCCCTTCATTCCAGATTAAAATCGACGGACACAGCGCCGACGGTGTCGGAGAACTCTGCGTGAAAGGCCCCAGCGTCTTCAAGAGCTACTACAAGGACCCGGAAGCCACTGCACAGGTATTTGACGAGGACGGCTATTTCCACACAGGTGACATTGCATACATTGACGGCCAGGGCAGGCTGATACTTGTCGGCAGGAAGAAGAACACCATAATCCTGGACAGCGGCAAGAACATCAGCCCCGAGGAGGTGGAAAACATAATCGAGGTCCATCTCGACTACGTGACCGACGTTGTGGTCTATCCTGCAAAGTACGGAGACACCCAGAAGAAGGTTCTCTGTGCCGGACTCTACATCAAGGATGAGGACAAACGCCGCCAGAGAGATGCCATAACCAGGGACATTCAGATGATTAACAAGATATTGCCTTCATACAAGAACATAAGTTACGTGGAACTGCCTGATGAGGAATACCAGAAGACCTCTTCAAAAAAGGTGAAAAGGACAAACCTTCCCGTGAAATGTTCCGGCAATGGAATTAAAATATATTAGTCAATGGATATAAAGAAAGAATTGCTTGACATTGTCTGCGAATATGTGGTTCTCCCCGCAGAGAAGATAAACACTTCCGAGGGGTTGCAGTTCGCCGGTCTTGACTCCTTCGCCCTCCTTTCGATGGTCTCGTCGATTGAATCGAAGTTCGGGATAGCAATCCCAAATGAAAGTCTCAGGACCCTCAAGACGTTGGATGATTTCATAGCCCTGATACAACAGTCAGTGAGTTAGTTTTCAAAACAGCTTCTTAAAAATGAGGAGGTAGATATGGAGGGGAGAAAAAAGATTTCAGACAGTGCCGCCTCCGGAATGGTGGCACTTGTCTTTTTGATTTTGGGGTTTCAACTGGCCCTGTTCGTGACGAAAGTCGTGCAGCGCCCCGCAAAGTCCGAGGCGGTTGTGGAATCGGAGGGCGTCTCTTCGGACACTGTTGTAGCGAAAGGCGGTGCTTCACGGACGGTGGCGAAGGTGTCCGGCAGGTTCGCATCCGGACGTTCTGGAAGGTCGAGGCCGTCTGCTCCTGCGACTGAACGTCGCATCGAGAGTTTCCGGTTCAATCCCAATACAGTGTCGGAAGAGGACCTGATACGCCTGGGCCTTAGCCCGAAGCAGGCGGCATCCGTCGGGAATTACCGTTCCAAGGGAGGCCAGTTCAGAAAGAAGGAGGATTTCGCGAGGATGTATGTGGTCTCGGATACTCTGTATGCCAGACTTGAGCCGTACATCGACATTCCGAAACTGGACTTGAATTCGGCTGACAGCGCGGCGCTTGTCCGATTGAAGGGGATCGGGCCCTTCTATGCCCGGAAGATTCTCTCCTACAGGGAGAGTTTAGGCGGTTTCTGCGACATCGGGCAGATGATGGAAGTCGAAGGGCTCGATTCGGTCCGCTTCTCCGGCTTCCGTGACGAGGTATTCGTGGATACGGTGCGGATTGTGAAAATCGACATCTGGCGTGACAGTATGGCTCTGCTTGCCCGGCATCCGTATATAGGTGAAAAGGGGGCACGCCGTCTCGAACGTTTCAGGAAAGTCTATGATTCAAGCCTTTGGACTATTGCCAATTTGTTGAAGGACCGTATCTTCACCCCTTCCGAACTCTCCCGTCTCACCCCCTACCTGAAGTGATTCGCACACACGCGAGTGACTCGCGGGTGTGCGAAAGTCAGGGTTGATATTCGAGAATGTCCCCGACCTGACAGTCGAGGGCTTTGCAGATGGCTTCGAGAGTGGAGAATCGGACAGCCTTGGCCTTTCCGTTTTTGAGAATCGACAGATTGGCCGGTGTTATACCGATTTTATCAGACAGCTCGCCGCAGGACATCTTCCTGCGGGCGAGCATCACGTCTATGTTGATTACTATCATTCCACCTCCGGTGCTGGTGCTGTTTCAGGCGCGGCCTCTTTTGCCGAATTGTCGGAAGTACCCTTGAGGTAGGAGGGAAGGCTCATACCGGCCATCTTGAAGAGTTCCTCAAGAGGAGGTACACTCCCCATCAGGCCGGAGACGAAATTGGCGGTAGCGGTCTTTCCGTTCTCTCCCTTGCCTGAATCCCAGACAGTCACCTTGTCGATATTGATGCCCTTGATGGCTTCGACCTGAGTCTTGACCAGTTCGGGAAGTTTGTCGGTGATGAGCATCGTGATGGCCTGTGACGGGTCCCCGCCGGCTGCGCTAACCAGCTGCCCGAAACCCTCCGCCTGCTTGGCGAGAACTTCGAGTGTACCACGGGCCTGTGCCTCCATCTTTGCATAAATGGCATCGGCTTCACCCTTCGCCTTGCGGCGTACCTGCTCGGCGATTGCCTCGGCCTCGATGATGGCCTTCTCCTTTTCAATCTGGGCTGCTACCACGATGTTGGCCTGCTGAGTGGCCTTCTCTCTCTCTGCACGTGCGATTTCGGCGTCACGTTCGCTCCTGTAGGCCTCTTCCAATGCCTTGGCGGCCTGCACCTTCTCGGCGGCTACTGCAATCCTCTCGGCCTCTGCCTGCTTTTCGCGGCGGAGAGCATCGGACTGCGCAATGGCGATTTTGGAACTGTTCTCACCTTCGACGGCCTTCGCATTGGCATTGGCGGTGTTGATACGGGTATCGCGGCTTGTCTCGGCAATACGGATATCCTTGTCCCTGTCGGCCTCGGCCTTACCGATTTCACCGTAGCGGTTCTGCTCGGCAACGCTCTTCTTCGCGTCGTTGATGGCCTTTGCCGCAGCTTCTTTACCCAGAGCTTCGATGTAGCCGGATTCGTCACGGATATCGGTCACGTTCACGTTGATGAGCTTCAGACCGATTTTGCGAAGCTCGGCCTCGACGTTGGTGCTCACGTTCGCGAGGAATTTGTCACGGTCGGAATTTATCTCCTCAATGTCCATCGTGGCGATGACAAGACGAAGCTGACCGAAGAGGATATCTGTCGCAATGTTGCGGATGTCTTCGGTCTTGAGCCCGAGGAGCCTTTCAGCGGCATTTGTCATATTTTCAGGCTCAGTGCTGATACCGACGGTGAAGCGGCAGGGCACATCTACGCGGATATTCTGCTTGGAGAGTGCGTTCTGCAGATTACATTCGATTGAGATGGGTGTCAGGTCCAGGAACTTGTAGCTCTGGAAGACGGGCCAGATGAATGCTGCTCCTCCGTGAATGCATCGGGCGGAGGTGTTGCGGCCGGTCTTACCGTAAATGACGAGTATCTTGTCGGAAGGGCAACGTTTGTAGCGTGCGAGGATTGCGGCGAATGAGATGAATACTACCGCAACAATTATAAGAAATAGAAGAGAACCCATAGTTCAATGTTTTTTAGATTATTATCGATTCCTGTTCTTCGACCAGAAGTGTGTTTTCGCTGATGACTTCCACCACTCTGATCTGCACTCCGGTAGGGAGTCTGGTCCCGTCTGTGACGGCTTCGAACTCACGTACCGAATCGTTGATGTTTATCTGCACCTTGCCGGTGCCTTCACGGTTGGCCGGGACTGTCAAATAGACTTTGCCAGTACATCCGACAGCCTGTCTGCGGACGTCGATGTTTCCGCTCTGCTGCATCCCGCTGAGCCATTTGAACATCATCATCACAACTGCCACAAGCCCGACCCCGACCAGAACGGCCAGTGTCAGCAGGACAGGGATTGAGGCAATCTGTTCCCTGAGGAGAATCGCAGTCCAGCCGAAACCGAGAGTGAAGTTCACCAGATTCCTGAATGTCAGAAGGCCAAGTCCCGTGCCGGGCTCCGCGCTGCCGTCAATGTCTCCGCTGAAGTCGGTGCCTCCCGCATCAGTGTCGAAATCCATATCGGCATCCGCACCGAGGAAGGTCATAATGCTCTGTATGATGAAAATCAGGGAGGATGCAAGAGTTATCCCCCAGAGGATTTTCATCACTGCGCTTAAAGTGTTCCACCATTCAATCATAGTAGTAATGTGTTGGTTTTGTGCAAAAATAATAAATACTTATTGAAAAACAATAAACATTTATTATTTTCTCACCATAACTCAAAAACTAACAGTGTATGAGCCTGCCGAGTACTCTTTGGCCTGAGTCTCTCCGGGAAGGGTGACGGATGCCGTCGCTCCCTCGGGGATTGTGAAGTCCCAGATGCACTTGTCACCCTCGTATCTCCAGGAACTCCTGATGAGACCGGCCGCAGAATTGTATTCGGCCTCAAGATGACCGAGCCTCCTGTCGGGGACGGGCTTCATTATTATGTGCTTGAAACCGGGTTGTGCGGGGTCTGCCGCGATTCCGGCTGCAGTCTCCCAAATCCATTCGCAGACAGCGCCGTAGGCGTAGTGGTTGAAACTGTTCATACCTGCGGGGCCCATTCCCTCCTCGATTGTGTAGCTGTTCCATCTCTCCCAGATTGTGGTCGCTCCGTTGTCGATGGAGTAAATCCAGCTGGGGTTCTTCCTCTGGAAGAGAAGTTCGTAGGCGATGTCCGCCATTCCGTTCTCCGTCAGGGTGGCCATCAGGATGGAAGTGCCCAGAAATCCTGTCTGCAGGCAGTTGCCGTGCTCCTCGAAATTCTTGCGGAGGCGCGCCAGCATATCGGTCCTGACTTTGCCCTCGACCACTCCTGTCTTGAGAGCGAAGAGAGCGGGTGTCTGCATCGTGTTGAGTATCTTGGTCTTGAAGAGGCCTTCCGGAGTCAGGCACTTTTCCTTGATATATTCCTGCGCGCGGGCCACCATCTTCTCATATTTGGCGGCGTCACGGCCCGTGGCTGCGGCCATATCGCGCATCAAACCTGCATCAATCACCCAGTATGAGGCAAGAAGGAAATTCCAGTATTCGATTGTTTCGGGAAGGGGTCCGTTCTTTCCGAAACCTCTGCCGCTGCAACTCTCCAGAGGCTCGTAGCTCAGCCAGTCAGCCCACTGGTAGTTGCTGTTCTCTTCGGAAAGTGTCTTGTGGTCGGCCTTGGTCTCATCCAGATGGGTCATATATTTTTCCATCGCCTCCCAGTTCTCGTCGATTATCCTGCTGTCACCGAACTGTTTCCAGACTGTCCAGGGGACGATTACGCCGGCATCGGCCCATCCGAGTCTCATCATATCGCCTTCGCCCGCACCGTACTGCGCCCAGGGGGCCACGCCGGGGAATGCCCCGAACTTGTTCTGGCTGTCACGCATGTCTCTCATCCATTTGTGGAAGAATTTGTCGGTGTTGGCGAAGAAAGTGCCTGTCTCGGCGAATACTTGAGTGTCGGCAGTCCACCCCAGACGCTCGTTGCGCTGCGGGCAGTCGGTGGGGACGGAGAGGTAGTTGGACCTCTGACCCCAGATGGTATTGGAGATGAGCTTATTGACAAGTTCGTGACCGGTGGTGAGCCTGCCTGTCTCCATTTCCTGTGAGATGGAGGTGACGGGAATCGAAGCGATGCTGTTGATTGTCACTTCGTCGGTCGCCGTGATTGAAACCAGCCGGTATCCGAAGAAGGTGCAGTGAGGATGGTATGAGACGGGTGTCTCGGATGCGGCGAAGGTGTATTCCAGATACATTCCGGTTTCCGGGATGCGGAGATTGCGGCGGTGGACGCTTCCCTCGGGGCCGTCCATTCCTCTCTTTTCCGCACCGTTGCCGTCATTCAGAAGTTCGGAAACCTTGCAGGTGAGAACCGTCCCCTCCTTTGCGTTGAAGACGAATGAAGGCACTGCGGAACTGTTCTGTCCGAAATCCACAACGAGAGTCTCGCCCGGCTTGACGGTGAGAGGCTCTCCCTGCGCGAACTCCTTCTTGATTATAACTTTGCCGTACTCTGTCTCTTCCTCTTTTTCACTTTTGACGGCTCCTTCAACTCCTTCCCATACGTATGCCCGGACAGGGGAGAGAGTAAGGTCCTTGCGGAGATATATCTCGGCGCCGTCCGAAGGGACGATTTCCCCGTTGAATTCGGAGTTCACTTCAGGTGTCGACAACTTCTCAGGTGTCTCATATCCCGGAAGTTCTCGGGCATCATATACTTCTCCGTCGAAGATTGCGGCCTGCTTGACGGGGCCGGCTATGCCTGCCTTCCAGTTTTCCGTGTCAGTCCCGAGGACGGTCTTTGTCCCGTCGGAATAGGTCAGCTCCACTACTCCGCGGAAAGCGCATTTCTTTCCGACAAAACCGATGTTGTCACCGGGGGTGACAATCTTGTCACCCCACCATCCGGGAGTGACCTGCACGGAGAGTGTGTTTTCAGCTCCGGCCTTGATGTCAAAAGCGTCTGTAACGTCGTATGTGAAGGAACGTTTGGTTTTCAGAGGGTGTGTGAATCCCGGCTTGAGGACCTCTTCTCCGATGGCCTTGCCGTTGACATAGAGTTCATAGACTCCAAGTCCGGCTGTCATCCATTTCGCGGATTTCAGCTTCTTGTCGTTTCTGATTGTGGAAAGGAACCAGCTGGCTCCGTCGGCTGCGCGGTCGCCGTCCCAGATCTCTTTGGTCACTACCGGAGCATCCGTGACAGATATCCATTTTGAACTCTCCCAAAGGGAGTTGTCAAGGGCATCGACGCGTTGTCCGAAGTGAGCGCTCTGCGTTTTGCTGCAGGAAATGAGGGTGGCAATTGCCGCCAGAATGGTCGCGATAGGGATGAGTCTGTTCTTCATAGTGTTATGGTATTTCAATCAGTTTCTTTGAGAGCCTCGATGAGAGCGTTGATGCTGGAATCCGGAGTGGCCCAGCTGGTGCAGAATCTCACGGCTGAGGAGGTTTCGTCAACCTTTCCCCACTGCTCGAATCCGAAATTTGCCGCCAGCTTTTTCTGAACGCTGAAAGGCAGTATGGGGAAAATCTGATTGGTGGGGCTGTCAATCAGGAACTTGTATCCTTTTTCCCTGAAGGCGGCCTTGAGCCTGTCGGCCTGAAGGTCCGCCTTGCGGGAAAGGTCGTAATAGAGGCTGTCCTTCAGCAGTTCATCGAACTGGATTCCGAGCAGCCGCCCCTTTGCAAGCATACCTCCGTTCTGCTTGATGTTATATCTGAAATCCCTCTTCAGGCAGTCGTTGCATATCACGACGGCTTCGCCGAAGAGGGCGCCCTGCTTCGTTCCTCCGATATAGAACACGTCCGCAAGTGCCGCGATATCCTTCAGTTCAAGGTCGCAGGCGGAAGATGACAGCCCGTATCCCAGTCTTGCCCCGTCGATGAAGAGGGGGATGCCATATTTTCTGCACGTTCCGCTGATTGCTCCGAGTTCGGATTTCGAATAAATCGTACCCAGTTCGGTCGGGAAGGAGATATAGACCATTCCAGGCTGTACCGTATGCTCCGCGCTTGCGTCTGCGTAATGCTCCTCTACGGCGGTGGCAATCTGCTCCGCGGTGATTTTGCCGTCGGCGGAGGGCAGCGGAAGCACCTTGTGCGCGGTATGCTCTATCGCGCCTGTCTCGTGGACGTTGATATGCCCCGACTGTGCGCACAGCACGCCCTGATAAGGCTTGAGAATGGAGGAGATGACCGTGGCGTTGGTCTGCGTCCCTCCCACAAGAAAATGAACGTCGGCATCAGGGGCACAGCAGGCTTTCCTGACAGTTTCCCTGGCTTTGGCGCAGATTTCATCCTCCCCGTATCCGGGAGTCTGTTCCAGATTGGTTTTCATCAGGCGCTCCAGAATCCTCGGATGGCACCCTTCAAGATAATCGCTTTCAAATTTAATCATAACTTTCAAATTTAACATTCTTTCAGGCAACAATCAAGATATTTCCGCTTTTCTTGTTGTATCTTTGCAGAATTGACAAATAACTGAAAGAAGATATGAAAAGATTGATGACACTTGCGGCTGCATTCGCGCTTTTCGCGCTGACAGCCTGCTCCCAGGGCGAATCCGCAGCGGGCGCGGACTCTGCGGTACGTTTCAACGCAAACGGAAAACTGAAAATCGCCCAGTTCACCGACACCCATCTCTGCGGCGAGAATTTGGAAGAATATGAAAAGACCCTGGGGCAGCTCTGCAGCATCCTCGACACCGAAAAACCCGACCTTGTCATCCTGACGGGCGACGTGATGACCGGAGATATCAATTCCGCACAGATGCTGGACCGCTTCTTCGGAGCAATCGATGAAAGGAACATCCCCTTCATCTCCCTCTACGGCAATCACGACAGGGAGAGGGAACTTTCAGAATGGGACTACGCGCAGGTTGTGACAGCACATCCTAAGTCCCTCAATACTATGGAGAAAGGCTATCTGGACGACATCGCTCTCCCGGTATTGTCTTCAGACGGGAGCAAGGTTGCGGCAGTCCTCTACTGCATTGACTCCAACGACTATTCGCAGGTTCCCCAATATACGGACTATGCCTGGATAACCCAGGACCAGATTGCCTGGTACAATGCTCGTAGCAAGGCCTTTTCCGCGGCCAACAGCAATCTCCCCGTACCTTCATACGCCTTCTTCCACATCCCTTTGAAGGAGTTCTATGACGCTTATTCCAGAAACCTGATTGCCGGGCAGAGGAAGGAGAATGAGTGTCCCGGCGAACTCAACTCCGGACTCTTCGCCGCTTTCGTCGAGAACAATGACGTGCACGGAGTCTTCTGCGGCCACGACCACGACAACGACTATGTCGCAAGCGAGGGTGGGATAGCACTTGTATATGGCCGTTTCTCAGGCGACAAGACTACCTACTGC
>JAZLIS010000105.1:0-12894 GCA_045617505.1 Bacteroidales bacterium
GCGAAGATTTCCATAATCTCGGGACGGCGGACCTGCTCCCATTGCAGTATGCTTTTGACGGGAGTGCCGTCATTGCACGTCATAACGGACGGAAGCGTGTAATTCTCAACAGGCTGCCTGTTGTCCGGGTCGGTTGTGTAAAATTTGGGATAGCCCTCTATCTGCGCAAAGGAGGCGGCAGAGAGAAGGCACAGAGCGATTGCAAGTGTGATTTTTTTCATATCTGTCTGGTTTCTGTTTGTTCCGGAATGCAATTTACGAAAAAAACAAACGCAATCCATTGCACTTTGCGCAATACGCGAGTGACTCGCGTCCGTGCAACCTGCCATCGTCGATTCTGATGGATTGCGTTTGTTTTTTTCGTAAATTGCACTCCGGAACAAACAGAAACCTGACAGATATGAAAAGAATTACACTTGCAATCGCTCTGTGCCTTCTCTCCGCCGCCTCCTTTGCGCAGATAGAGGGCTATCCCAAATTTTACACAACCGATCAGGACAACAGGCAGCCTGTTGAAAATTACACGCTTCCCTCGCTTATGACCTGCAATGACGGCACTCCCGTCAAAAGCATACTGCAATGGGAACAGGTCCGCCGTCCCGAGATTATGGAAATCTTCGCGACACAGATGTTCGGCCCCGTTCCGGCTGTTCCCGAAGGACTCCACTTCAGCCTCCTGAAGCCAGATGAGATTGTCTATGACGGAGTCGCAGTCAGGAGATATGTCAGAATCTTTCTCGACAGCAAGGAAAAACACCATTTCGACATAATGATTCATAAGCCTGTGCAGCACTGCGGCAAGATTCCCTTCTTCGTGGCTCTCAACTTCAGGTCCCTTGAAAATTCATTTGACGGAACCAGATACGAATTGCCCTACGAGATGATTGTCCGTCAGGGCTTCGGAATCGCAGTAGCCTCCCACGAATCCATCGAAGCCGACTGCAAGGACGGGGAGGAGAGTGAGGGAGCGGTCCGTCTCCGCGGTCAGTTGTGGCCCAAGGATGACCACAGCGCCATTTCCGTGTGGGCCTGGGGACTGAGCAGAATGGCCGATTATCTTGAAACTCTGGAAGAGGTGGACTGCAGCCGCCTTGCCGTCATCGGCCATTCCCGCCTCGGTAAGACAGCCCTCTGGGCAGGTGCCAACGACAAGCGCTTCTCTCTCGTGATTTCCAACAATTCCGGATGCTGCGGCGCCGCCATATCACGCAGGATGTACGGTGAGACATTTGCCGATATCTACCGCAATTTCCCATACTGGTTCGTACCCGCATTCAGCAAATATGTAGCTGGGAAGGAATCCGAATTCCCTGTCGACCAGCACGAACTGATTGCCCTCTCCGCTCCCCGTGCCGTCTATGTGGCAAGTGCGGACGAAGATGAATGGGCGGACCCTGCAGGAGAGTGGCTTGCCGCAAAGGAGGCATCTCCCGTGTATGGACTGTACGGACTCAAGGGACTGTCGGGCAAGGAAATGCCCGCTCTCGGCCATACGGACGATTACGGGCAGGTGGCATATAAGATCCGTTTCGGCGGACACGCTCTGTACGCCGACGACTGGCTCGATTACATCAAATATGCGAAGAGGATTTTCGGCCTTGATAACTAGGCAGAAGATACTTTTCGTCAAGTCTCATCTCCTTTCCCTGAAGCATCGCCTCGTCTCCGAGGATGCTGAAGACTGAAGCATAGTAGGCCTCCTCCATTATCGCCTCCGGCATCTTGCCCGTGATGGCGCTGTTGCAGAAGGCCTGCATTATTTCAAACGAACCGTCACCGTCGGCGTTCGGCATTATGGCGATTCCCTTGTCCTTGGAGCCGCTTTCGGCATTCCAGCTGGTGCCTGCGAAGGCGGAGTTGGAGAAGATGCCCTGCTCGATGTCCGCAATCAGGCTCTCTATGCCACTCTTGCGGGGAGGTTCCTCGAAATAGATTCTCGAACCGGGAAGGTCTATCATCGCATCCTTGCAGAGAATCTGCTCTCCCATTCCGAAATGGGCGTTGGAGATTACTGATTCGAAAGTCATATTCACGCCGTTGGGGAAGGTGTAAATCACGCATACGCTGTCATAAACTTCGCGGCCGTCCTTCCAATAGACGATGTTGCCGCTTCCGATGACCTTCTCGGGCAGCTGGCCGATTGCCCAGGTGCCGTTCTGGAGCTGGTGGCAGGCGAGTTCCGTCATCAGACCCCTTGAATATTCGCGGTAGAGACGCCAGTTGATGTGCCTTTCAAGTTCGGGAGAGGGGACCTCACGCCGCCAGTCTCCGTTGCGGAACCAATAGTTGCGCACATTGACCACGGGGCCGTATTTCCCTTCCAGAATACCTTCCATAGCCTTGAGATACTTCGGGTCGAAGAGCCTCTGCTGCCCCACGAAAAAGACCTTCCCGGTCTGCTTATGCTTCATATAGACCTCGTGGCACTGCTCGATGGTGTATGACATCGACTTCTCGCAGAAGACGTGCTTGCCTGCATCCATCGCGTCCATTGCCATCCTGTAGTGACGGTCGAGAGGTGTGGCAATCACCACTGAATCGACGTTCTTGTCTTCAAGAAGTTGCCGGTAGTCGGAGTAGAGTTTCGCCTGCGGGAAATAGGATGCTCCGTCCTCGAGGTGCGGAGCGTAGTTGTCGCACAGAGCCACCACTTCCGCCTGAGGGATGCTCTGCAGATGCTCAAGGTGGTAACAGCCGCGGGAACCCGGTCCGATGAGACCTATTCTCGTCTTTTCCTTCGCAACTGCCTTGTTCGTCTGCGGACTGCACGATTCAAGCCACGGGAAGTTGGCAAGGAAAGCACCTGCCACTCCCATTCCACCAAGTTTTTCAATAAAAGACCTTCTGTCCATATTCTGTATTTTTTGATTATTGATTTCTTACTGATTCAGCTCCCTTGTTTCATAATCCTTGAAGGAACCGAGGATTTCTTTCCACTTTTCCGCAGGGGCGGCGTAAAGTGCGGTTGAGAGTATTTCGCATACGAGCGCGGAACGGCCGCTCACCGCCACGCTTCTAGCTTTTGAGGCATATTGTCCGGTCGTCGGGTCGATGATGTGGTCCAGTCCGCCGCGTGCCCTTCCCGATATGGAAAGAGCGCTGTCGTTGAGGAGGAACTCACCGCATCCCTTTGCGGGTGAGACGCTCCAGTACTCTCCGAAAGGATGGTGTCCGATTCCGAGTACCGAACTGTCCCCGAAATTGAAGAGCGCCGCTGCGATTCCCTCCTGCGTGAAGGTCTCCCTTAACTTTTCCAGCGCGAAGCCTTTGGCGAAGCCTCCGAGGTCGAGGGTGATTTCCCCGTCCTCCCTCCTGACGCTGTGGGTGGAGGGCTCAGTGATGTATGCCGGGCGGAAGCGGGAAGGGGAGAGCGCCGCTATGTCGAAATAGCCTTGAGTGGCGCATCTCATCTGTTCGCACAGTTCCAGCGCGAAGTAGAGAGTGTCGTCGACTCCGGTCATCTCCCGGCTCCTGTTCAGCTTGAAAAGGTCTGACCCGGGGATATGCCGGCTCAATGAGCGCTCCAGGGCTGTGACTGCGTCCCGGGATTTTCTGCACAGGCTTTCGGCCTTGGTGCGGTTGGGCTCCACGAAGAGTATCTCCATCTTCGTGTGCATCGCCGCAAAGCTGCAGAACGCCACGGGAGCGTCGGGATTTACGGTGCTGTGTGTGAATTTCAATCCCTGCATTTTCCGCAAGCCTTGCGTATCAGGCATACGATTGCCGCGACAATGCCGCAGATGATGTAGAGGCCGACAGTTATCACGACTACGAAGCCTATCTGGGTGAAGATTTCATACCAGGGAGTACCGTAACTTATGATGGCGCCCAGATTGATTCCGAATGCGACGAGGAAACAGGCCAGAAGGGTTCCCAGCACCCACTTCTTTTGTCTGGCGGTGATCAGTGTGTCTTTCACGGTTGATATCTGTTATAGTTCATAATACTCTTTCCATCCTTCTCTCGGCAGAGGACCCCACAGCAGTTGGTTGGCCACGGTGTCATTTGTAATCTGCTTGGTGTCACGGTCGAACAGAAGCCTTCTGCCTGTCCACTGAGCTATGACTCCGAGGCAGAATACCTGGCTCAAAGGTCCTGATATCGAGAACGGTGAGGTGGTCTTGCATTTGCCCATACAGGCGAGGAGGAAGTTCTCGTAATGGTTGGTCGGCGCCTCGGGCACTTCCGGGAGTTTTCCCGCCATATCCTGTGCGGCTTCCTTCGGTATTATCTCAAGAGTCGAGCCGTGTGACGCTCCCTTGAATGTCAGAGTTTTGGTGTAAATCTCCTTGCCGGGGTTCAGCGCGGACGGCTTGATTTTCTGCCCAGCTACAAGGG
Source organism: Bacteroidales bacterium (assembly GCA_045617505.1). GTDB lineage: Bacteria > Bacteroidota > Bacteroidia > Bacteroidales > UBA932 > Cacconaster. The sequence goes on from JAZLIS010000105.1 coordinate 4,339, forward strand.
GTACGTTCGGGTCAATTACGGATTCACCGTACCCCTGCGGCACTTCCGGCAGGTTGTCAAGGCCGTCATACCAGGTCACATCGACGGTGGGCATCCCTTTTCTTTCAGGGAATTTGAAGAGCAGAGTGGAGGACATCGGGTAGAAGAAAGGGTTGTGATCCTTCAGGTAGAGAGGGTTCACCTCCTCGGGAAGGCCGAGTTCCATAAATTCGTGGACGGTGTCAAGCAGGTGTGCGCCCCAGTCTCCGAGAGCTCCCATACCATATTGATACCAGCATCTCCACTGTCCGTTGTGATAGTCGTGGTTGTAGGGTCTGGGATAGGCGGCGCCCAGCCATACGTCCCAGTCCATCGTTTTAGGAAGCGGTTCAGCGGCGGGATATTGCGTGATAGCTGGATTCCATTCGTGCCAGCGGCGGCTGTTGTTCATATGGGCGGTGACAGCGGTCACGTCCTTGATGATTCCGGCCTCTTTCCACGCCTTGAACTGGTAATAGTTGCCTTCCGAGTGGCCCTGGTTTCCCATCTGTGTCACGACTCCGTATTTCTTTTCGGCCTCCATCAGCAGTTCGCACTCCATAAATGTGCGGGCAAGGGGCTTTTCTACATAGACGTGCTTGCCGAGCTTCATCGCCGCCATCGTGATGGCGAAATGGCTGTGGTCGGGCGTCGCTATCATCACCGCGTCAATCTTGTCCGCCATCTTGTCGAACATCTTGCGCCAGTCCTTGAAAGTGGGGACTCCCTTGAATTTGTTCATTATTTCAAGGGTTTGTTCCGCTCCCATATCGACGTCGCACAGGGCGACAACGTTGCAGAGGCCTGTTTCATACATTCCAAGGGCATCATCATATCCGCGGTTGCCTATTCCCACGAAGGCTATGTTGACCTTGTCACGGCTGACGATTTTCCCTTTTACGGGTTTCTTACCCTCGGATGCGTGAACTATTACTGACGGAGCCGCTATTGCTGCGGCTGAAGCGATTGCCGAATTCCTGATGAAGGAGCGGCGGCTTATGGTATTGGTTGACATAACTGTATGTTTTTATCTGTTTTCGACACCTGTCCTACAAAGTTAATTCTTAACTGTTACAAATGCAAGATGAAATTTGCTCCGGCTACCGTGCGCGGATTGCCGTTGTGTGTTATTTTATTTAAATTTGTGAAAACAGAAAATGAAATCATTGTTATGAAGGCGAATCTATTTTCTCAGGAGACTGTGACAGCCCGCGATGGCTCGCAGATCACGTTCACGTTTTATGCACACGCTTCAATAGCGGCAGCAGTCGGGGGACACAGAATTTATTTCGACCCGGTGGGGGAGAACATTGACTGGAGCTCACAGCCAAAGGCCGACCTGGTGCTGATAACCCACGACCATTTCGACCATCTTGACAAGGCGGCCGTCAAAATTCTCAATGGAACGGGAGAATATGTCAAGATGACCCCCGGTCAGACCATCCAGCCGTTTGAAGGTGTCACGGTTGAGGCCGTCCCGGCTTACAACATTACTGAGGGGCACTTGCAATTCCACCCTAGGGAGAGAGGAGATGCCGGTTACATACTGACGTTCGGTGGCTCTCGCATCTATGTGGCCGGAGATACCGAGGATAACGAGGATGTATTGTCAATCAGAGATATTGATGTGGCGTTCCTGCCCGTCAACCAGCCTTATACGATGACGGTGGACCAGTGTGTCCGTGTAGTCGAGGCAATCAGGCCGAAGGTGTTCTATCCCTACCATTTCGGAGGGACGGACGTGAAGACCGACATCGACGCGCTCGTCGAACGTGTGAAGAGCATCACCGACATAAGAATCAGACCTCTGGAATAAAATAAATGGACCGGCCGGACGGCCGATCCATTTTATCTTTGAAACAGGAAAGAAACTATTTCTTCCTCTGACCGTAGCGGCTGTAGAATTTGTCAACGCGGCCGGCGGTGTCAACGAGCTTCATCTTACCGGTGTAGAACGGGTGAGAAGTGTTGGAGATTTCGACCTTGACAACAGGATACTCAACACCGTTAACTTCGATGGTCTCCTTTGTGTTGACGCAGGAACGGGTGATGAATACGTGTTCGTTGGACATATCCTTGAAAGCTACAAGACGGTAGGTTTCGGGATGTATTCCTTTTTTCATTGCTTAAAAAAATTAGTTTCGTTTTTCGGACCGCAAATGTAATGATATTTTGATGAAAAGCAAAAATATTCTGAAACAAATTCCTAACTTCGAGCAAACATCGTAAATTATCACTGTAAACCTACGGACTATGAAACGGCTTGGCAAACTTTCCATATCCTTCATCGCGCTTCTCTGTGCAACAGGAGCCCTCTTTTCCTGCACCGATGCAGAAACAATCAGAACGGACGTGTGCATCTACGGCGGCACTTCAGCCGCTGTAACGGCAGCCCGCGCTGCGGCTGAAAAGGGCTGCAGGGTGGTCATTATCTGCCCGGACCCTGTTCTTGGCGGTATGACGACCGGAGGCCTCGGATCCACCGACATCGGAAACAAGCAGGCCATTATCGGCATGGCACGGCAGTTCTATCGAGACCTTGGAAAACATTACGGTACGTCCGAGCAGTGGACCTTCGAACCGTCGGCGGCTCAGGCTATCCTCGACAGTTACGTTGATAATCCGAACATTGCAATCTTCAAGGGGTATTATCTTAATTCCCTCAAAAAGAGAGGGACCGGAATCGTCTCCATCACCTGCAACGACTGGAATGGAGAGACAGTCAAAACGGTCCGGGCCGATTCATTTATCGACGCCACCTATGAAGGGGACCTGCTGGCAATGGCGGGTGTCAGTTACCACGTCGGCCGGGAGGATGCATCTGCCTATGGTGAGGAGTGGAACGGCTCCCATATCTCCGATTACCACCAGTTCGTGGATGGAATCGACCCGTATGTGGAGAAAGGCAATCCTCAGAGCGGCCTTCTTTGGGGAATTCAGGATGGAACTCTCAAGGAGGAGGGTGCCGGTGACAATCTGGTCCAGGCTTACAATTTCCGGCTCTGCCTTTCCAATGACAAGGAGAATCAAATCCCTTTCACCCGGCCTGAAGACTACGACCCTTCCGTATACGAACTGCTTGTACGTGTGTTCGAGGCTGATCCGGATCCGCAGATAAACAACTATTTCATCTGGTCGCTGATGCCCGGAGGCAAGACTGACGTCAACAACCGCGGGCCGTTCTCGACCGATATGATCGGGATGAGCCACGATTATCCGGAGGCTTCGTGGGAGAGGAGGAAGGAGATAATTGCCGCCCATAAGAGCTATACGCTCGGATTGATGTGGTTTTATGTGAGTGACCCCAGGGTGCCGGAGGTTCTTCAGAATTTTGTCCGCCAGTGGGGCTGGGCCAAGGATGAATACCCGGTTACCGGGGGATGGACTCATCAGATATACGTGCGGGAAGCCCGCCGGATGATTAGCGATTATGTCGCCACTCAGGCCGACTGCGACGGGAAAGGCATCGTTAAGGACGGAATCGGCTTCGCCGCCTATCAGATGGATTCCCACAACTGCGAGAGAATTCTGGTTGAAAAGGATGGCAAGGTTATGGTCAAGAACGAGGGTGACGTGGAGAAGGGTGGGGGAATGCCTTATCCAATCTCATACAGAAGCATAGTCCCGCGCAGGGAGGAGTGCACCAACCTGCTGGTCCCCGTCTGCCTCTCATCAAGCCATATCGCATTCGGCTCCATAAGGATGGAGCCGGTCTTCCTCGAGTTGGGGCAGGTATGCGGCATCGCCGCCTCCCTCGCCGGACGCAACCCCGTTCAGGACGTCGATGTCAGGCTGATTCAGGAAGAGGTGGGTTACAACCATCCTGCCGAATAGGTGACGCTAAGGTATATATATATGGCTGCCAAATTCATTCGTTTGTTGTGACGAACTCTTTATGTGACCTGACCGTCATGGACTCATCGCTGGCCGAGAGGGTGGTGACGGAGAACTTCTTTCCTGAAGGCTCGACGTCGAGCACAATGTGTGAGCCGTCATAGCAGGAATGGTCGATGATATCCTGCCAGGGCTGGCCGTCATCCTGGGCGCGCCGCTCGGGAGGATACACACCTGCGAAAAGAAATCTGTCGCCGTCATAACTGCTGCGGTCGGCCAGATGCTCAAGAGTGTCGGGAAGATTGTGGAGCTGGTCCCAGACACAACTCACATAGACCTGGGCACGGAGAGCCTTTACGAGACCGGGGTACATCGAGTGATGTCCGTGGTGATTTACCTTTGCGACGTCAACAGGTTCGCATACTTCTCCGAGAAGGTCTTCGGCCTCCACCTTCGTGCCGTCAGCTAGTTTGAATCCGTTTGAAAAGTCTCCGGCGGTATAGAATCGGAAAGGACCATAGCTGATAATCATTCCGAGGCAGAGGGCGTTTTCGTTGATTGATGTGGGATGTTCGCGCTCGATCCAGTCCTTGTAAAGGTCCCGTACCGTGCCGTCTGGAGCAGCGATTCGGCCGTTGCTGCATATGTTGCGAATGCTGAATTTCGGATAAGAGGCCGCGTCGCGCAGCATCTTGATCTGGTCCACCGCACCCACCTGAAACTTCTCAATCTTCATCCCGCGCTCTTTTTCCATCCTGCGGTAGAACTGTTTCATATGAGCGGGGCAGCCTCCGTCGAAACTGTCAGGAAGTTCGATGGGGTCGTTCATCTCAGGATAGCAGCGGTCGAAGGCTTTGCTGAATGTGAGGGTTTGCGCCGCTTGGGAGAAACCACTGAAATGGTATGGCTGTCCTTCCCATATCTCTTCGCCGGCGTAGAATGACTGTCCGCCGCCGTGGTCACTATGATAATGTGAGAGCATCATATAATCAACATCCTTTCCCTGGGGATTCACGCGCTCTACATAGCGGGCGATCCATTCTCCGGAATGTCTGCCACTGTGTGGCAGGACTGGGACTGCCAGGTCACCGCGTCCTATAGCGTTGTGGTCACCGCAGTCGAGGAGCATCGTTGTGCCGTCAGGGAAGATATAAAATGCCGATTCTCCGACGCCTGTATATATGAAGTGGACTTGGAAATGCCCTTTCTTCCAACCGGGCCATTTCTGACCCGGCGCCAAGCTTCTGGCAGATGATGAGGGGGATCCTGCGCATGCGGTGACACCGCTCATAGTCAGCGCTCCGGCCGACGCGAGAGATGCTTTGATGAAATTTCTTCGGTCCATGATTGACAGTAAGCCATTTTTGATTAAAATCAATATACAAGATACGAATTTTTCCCGAAACATAGACTAGAGTAATTCACCGACGCATATGGCAGTTCTGACTCCGCTCTAGCCAAGTAGCCACTTCCAGCAGGTAATGACTTCGATTGTTCCGTATTCATCCTCCGGTATATAGAAGTCTACTTCCGCATTGTTATTACAGAAGGATACTCAAAATGCCGTTGTTCACGAAGTAGTACTTGCAGTTTGTCTCTTTCCCTCGCCTGCTGCAGTGAAGCTTACCTTCAGTTCAATCTCGTTGTCGGAGCAAGGCCGCAGTTGCCGGCTTCCTTAACCCATCCCATCCTCCCACTGCTGCGGCCTCAATGTTGCGCAAAACGCGATTCGTTATATCAAATCGCGGTAATCCGGAGTTTCTCTTTCTTCTGTGTGGGGAACTCCACAAAGTCTCCTTGCAGTTTTTCCGTCCTGCCGTCAGAATGGCGGACAAGAAGTGTTCGGCCCGGCCACGGGTTCTCCATCCTGCAGGGCCGTCCCTGTTCGCTCAGCAGCTCCACCTCTCCGATTGTCCCATTTTTAATGGAAGAAGAGACCAGAAACGCACCGTTTGCCCGCAAGTGCCTGAATGATGCGTCCTGCGAACGTGCCCAGCACGGAAACAGACGTAATGTTCCTTCAAAACTCTGCATCAGCATTTCATTGATGGTGAACGGAACTGCAGCCAGGGTTTCGATACCGCCTCCATCCGCCACTATGTAGCAATTGGGATAGTTGTTCATTTCGATGCGCTCTCTCAGATATTGGAGAATCTTTTCGGGGCCGAAACCCAGCCGTGCGGCACCTGCATAGACTGTTTCGACACCATTCCCCATTGACCTGCCCCAGTCGTTGCCATCGCTTGCGGCCCAGTGATTCATATCATCCAGCATTATTCTGCTGAACCGGTCATCGGTGAGCGGACCGGACACCATGGGAGGAATGAGTATTCCGTGCATATGGATGCGGTTAAGCCCTGTCGGCTTGAAATCCTCACTGTCTGAATTGATGCCCTTACGGTCAGAATTCTTCAGACTGAGTCTCCCGTCTTTCGTATAACCTGTGGGGAAATCGCTCAGATTTTCCAGAATATCCTGCCATTTTCCCCTCCTGTCACCATCCACATCCAACAATGAACTGATGTCCAAAGCACCGCGCATCACCATACGGATGAGACCGAGAGAACAGCTGGGATTTACGTCATTGTCTGTGCCACGTCCCGGCCACTCCTCATAGAAGCAGTCATTCACGGATTCATATTTACCGCCTCGTGATATCAGATAATCCTCCCAGAATTCGGCACACCCCCGGATGTATGGATAAATCTTCCCGGCATATTCCTCATCCCAGGTGGCATAAAACCGCATCATCATATTGACAGCACCGAAAGATGCATTGGATTTCTGCCCCCAGAACATATTCCCGCCATCCAGCATATGGTCCGGATAACCGTACATATCCTCCATCTTCTCATCAGTATCCGGCCAGGCGGCGGAAGAGAGTCCGAACGGGCCGATGCCGACAGGGTAATAGAGCCCCCGGCAGTTCAGTAGTTCCCGTGCATAAGCCCTGCCTTTCTCCATATAATCAAGGAGAGGCAGGTCATAATTCTCCGTCAGGGATATATGATTGCTTGAAAAGCACCCCCAGTACGGGGACTGATAGTTATAATTCAAATGATAATCGCCGGCCCACGCAGTCTCTTCGCTGCAGATGAACGGTCCCCACAGCCCCGGAGCAATTTTTCCGGCACGGCTGCTGCAGGCGAGCAGATACTGGGATTGATAATAGTAGCGTTCCATCCATTCGTCACCGATATCGATATGGGACAAATTCCAGAAATCGGACCACCACGAACGGTGTTCTCTCTTCAGAGAATCCATATCTCTATCCAGGCAGTTCCGTGCCTCCATTATCGCTTTCCTCTTCCAATCCGGAGTGTCAATGTTCGTATATACAGCCAATACAAGAGTTTCTTTCTTCCCGGGCTTCAGGGTCAGCGGCCCGGTGGTATGATTCAGAGCCAATGCTATGTGGGAGTCCCATTGCAGACGGGGATTGTTACAGAAGCTTCTGGTCATCCAACTGCACTCTTCTTCCGTTCCTTGACTGATGACTGATGCCAATGGGCCGTCTTCAGTAGGGAGAAAAGCGAGATTCAGTGAAATTGCCTTTTTGGAGACCAGTTCCACCACCACTTTGTTGTCGGTGGCGGATACCCACGCCGTTACGGACAATTCATTCTCCGGCAGCGTGTATGTCGCTCTGATTTCCGCACTGCCGGGAAGTTGTTCGGCGTGATAGACTCCCGTGGAAATGATGTCGGAACTGAGCAGCAATGCTCCCGGAAGAGCCAAACCGCCCTCCGGATACGACTGCAGTGCACGCCAAAAGTCGTTTTTCCCTATAAAAAACGTTATTCCTTCTTCCGCGGTTTTCATCGTCAGACCGATATCACCGTTCCCTGTCAGAGGGGCATCGGCTGTCTTGTCTGTGGGAACGTGGGCGGGCCACTCGGTGAATTCGGCCTTATAGACATCCAATTCTTTCAGAATGGAATCCCGGTGCGTGGAGCAGTTGCAGAAGAGCAATGCAGCACAAGCAATGTAAATAGCGTGTCTCATAGGTTTCATAACAATGAACATACAAGATACGAATTTCTGTTGTCATTTCAATCCATCCCAACGTATCACTCGCGCATACAACTGTAATTAAGGTGCCCATAAAGTTAATGAGCTAAAGTATAGCTATTTACGAGAATGTGAAATACTGGTTGCGAATGATAAATTATTTCCTGAAACCTAACCACAAAACGCAATCGTGGAGAAGAATTTGAACTGGATGGCTTAATAAACTGTTTCATAATTTGCCCGAGTATATGTAACTTCGCAAGTCTATTTGCATAATTATGAAGCGAATCACATTCATCGTCCTGGCCATTACAGCCATACTCTCCGGCAGCGTTTCCTGCCAGAAAGACAATCTCACACCTGACGGACCGATAGTCCCGCAGGGCGAAGTTACCCGTGAATTTCTCTCCCGTATTCGTGTCGGAAAGGATGGGAATTTCAAGTACTGGAATCAGGATTCTCCTGCCCTGAAAGAACTGAAGGCATTTGTGGCAACGGTTACCGACCCGAACTGCAAGGGGTACGTACCTCCGCAGGACAGGGTGGCAACGTTCGACGTCGACGGAACCCTGATGTGCGAGACAGCTCCATATTATTTCAATTGGATGCTGTTCTTCCACCGCTGGCTGCACGATGACAGTTTCACTCCTAAGGACGAGAAAGACAGGCAGTGGGCTGCTGATGCTGAGGCAT
>JAZLIS010000106.1:0-2165 GCA_045617505.1 Bacteroidales bacterium
CCGCAATTTCGACTACGAGTCGCTCTTCGGGATCAGGATCGACATGGACAAGAAGGCGCGTATCCTCACACGCCAGAGCGGTTCAACGCATGCAATGCTTCTCGTGGCCTGCGATACGGATGAGAATGATGTCCCCGTCAAATGGAAATTCGAGAACAGCTGGGGGCAGAATTCCGGAAAGAACGGTTACATCTATCTCACGGACGAGTGGTTAGACGCCTACCTGTTCCGTATTGTGATTGACAGGAAGTACCTTGATGACAAGGCTCTCAACGCCCTCAAGAGCAAGCCTGTCCAGCTTCCCGTCTGGGATTACATGAATTAGAGTCAGCCTCTTTCCCGCATGTTTTCCAAAGGACTTATATTAGGTCAACCTTGCATTTCTCCGGATACCGCTTCAGCGGAAGCAGCCCCCTGCCGTCGCAATTATCGTAGATTTAAGGAATTCAAGGCATTTTGAAGAACACGTCCTTCTTGGTGGCGAGACGACACTTGCCGTTGTTCCACTTCATGTAGTAACGGCCGCTCTCTCTCAGATAATATTCCCAAGTGTATTTCAGTGCAGTGGGAGAATTGAATCCCTTAAACATCTCATTTCTGCATTCCGCCATTACCAGGTCACAATCCGATTTGTATCCTCCGAAAGCAGCCGTGTCATAGGCTCAGGGGTGAAACTCCGTGTTTACGAATGCGTAGAGGTAGACGTTTCCTTTTGATAAAATTCGAGTTACGGAAATCCGGCACTCAGATGCTCTTGGTGTAATTTGGAACAATTTTGGCCTCAGGTAATGTCGTTATCCATTCCATGCGCCTGCAGAACATCCTCCCGCAACTTGAATTAGGGCACACAAAGGCCACGGCCTCCCCCGATGGCTTACTCCGACAGCCACCTCAGGGCGGCATCTTCGGTTGGATTTCAGGAGAGTTTGAAGCATTGATTCCCTGATTCTGATTGACTCGGGATTCGTAAGCGTCTCCGCGATGATGTATTGACGCTGGCCGTCGGTTCGGGTATCCTGTTTTTTGTTCTAGTTGCAGCAAAATCACTGCAACTAGTGTAATGTAATATTGATAATTAGAAATATTTTTCTTATCTTTATGGTATAAATAAAACGTTGGATCCAAAACATTTATACCATGCCAAGAGAAAGAAAATATCGGGTTAAACACTCGGATGAACAAGTAAAATGGCTCAAAAAGGTTATGCGCGACAAGGCCACAACACTTACGGTACGCAACCGCTGCCAGATACTTCTGGATATGGACGAAGCCCATGGAAAGCAGTATCTCGAAGAGCAGTGCGCAAAACGTTGTGCTGTGCACATTGCTACGGTATCATACACCGTCAAGAAGTTTGCAGAAGAAGGCCTGGATGCCTGCCTTGCCCTTAAACGCAGTGTCAATTCTGACAACGCCCGTCGTAAAGTGGACGGCCGCGCTGAAGCCCAACTGATTGCTCTGGCCTGCGGACCTGTCCCTGAAGGGCACGCACGCTGGACTTTGAGACTCCTTGAGGAGAAAGCCAAAGTCATTCTCGACGATCCCGTAAGCCACGACACCATCCGTCGTACGTTAAAAAAAACGAATTGCGGCCTCACAGAAACGACTACTGGTGTCTCCCCAAAAAAGAAGACCCGGAATTCGTAGCCTGTATGGAAGATGTTCTTGACATATACGAAAGACCTTACGATGCTCTTCATCCTGTCGTTTGTATGGATGAGCAGCCTTGTCAATTGCTCGGTGAGGCCAGAGAACCGCTTCCGATGCGTCCCGGAAGCAACAGGAAGGTCGATTCCGAGTATGTCAGAAACGGCACGTGCAGCATATTTGCCTTCACCCAGCCATTGAAAGGTATCCGTCACGTTAGTGTCAGGGAGCGTAGGACTGCCACTGACTGGGCGGAAGAAATCAAGACAATGGTTGATGAGTGGTATCCCGATGCCGAGAGGATCACGCTTGTGATGGACAATCTCATCACCCGCGAACCGGCATCCCTCTACAAGAGGTTTCCGGCACCGGAAGCAAGGAGAATCCTCAAAAAGCTTGATATTCATTACACCCCTAAGCATGGAAGTTGGCTTGATATGGCTGAAATTGAACTGAATGTTATGACAAGGCAGTGTCTTTCGAGACGAATTGCCGATATTGAGACTTTGAGGCGTGAA
>JAZLIS010000107.1:0-73697 GCA_045617505.1 Bacteroidales bacterium
AGGTCGTATGTGTTGACCTGCGTGTCGTGAATTCCGAAAAGACCGTAGGTATTTTCACGGTCAAAATCGGTGATACCCTTGAACTGCTGTCTCTCCATCATATTGTAATGCTGGATCAGTTCCTTTGTAACGGTGAATTCCTTCTGATTGTCCTTGCGCCTGTTGAAGAACTTGTGTGTACCAGTCTTGAGCACGTGAGAGGCGTGTGACATATTGAAGGCCGGATTCACGCAGATTTTGCGGAAGCCGAACATCTGCTGGGCATACATCCCGCCCATCGAAGTGCCGATAATCAGGTCGGGGGCATTCTCCTGACAAAACTGCTTCAAGAAAGGCAAGGCCTCCACGGGATCCACGGGAATGTCCGGAGCCAGAATCTCACATTCCGGCAACAGCCTTCGGAGAGAGTCCACCGTCCCTGAGGCACCCGATGATCCGAATCCGTGAAAATAGATAATTCTCGGTCTGTCCGAAGATTCCATCCGATACAAAATGCTGAGAATCTGTTTATTAACAGTAAGGGGAGTGATTCCACAGGGACTCGAACCCTGAACCTACAGATTAGAAATCTGTTGCTCTATCCAGTTGAGCTATGGAACCTGAATCGGTCGGCAAATTTAATCAATATTTTGATTTTTACCAATCTTCCTGTTAAAATACTCTATGAGAGCAACTGCAACGATTCCGATGACGCACCATACTGCGGCGGCAAGATAGTGGGGTTCGGGCAGAGCCTTTGCCGCCTCGTTGGCCCAGGGCCACACTTTAACCAGCGAACCCAGAACAAAACCGAGCAGAACTATCATAGTGGCCTTCTGGTAATGGTCAAGCAGATAGTGCAGGAATTTCGAGAATGCCAGAATACCGACAACGCACCCCACACCGAATACTGCCAGAGCCTTTATGTCGAGCACCGCCACGGCGTTCATCACATAATCATACTTGCCGAGGATGACAAGCACGAAACTTCCGGATATGCCGGGCAGAATCATCGTGCAGACGGAAACCGCCCCGCAAAGGAAAAGGAACCAATAGGCATCGGGTGTCTCCGTGGGTGAAAGATTGCATACGACCAGCCCCAGCGCCACACCGATGATGAGGAATACGACCTCCTTCACTCCCCAGCCCTTGATGTCACGCAACATCAGCAGCGAGGATGCTATTATCAATCCGAAGAACAGCGCCCAGATATGGACGGGATAGTTCTCCAGGGCCACGGTGACCGCCTTTGCAAGGGAAAAGATGCTGGCGACCACTCCGATGCAGAGCCACAGCAGGAATGTGCCGTTGACACATTTCCAGAAGTCGCGGAACCGTCCGTGCAGCAGAGCCTTCCAGGTGGCCGGCTCCATCACGCTGTCAAGAGCGTCCACAATGTCCCTGTAGATACCTGTAATCAGGGCCATCGTTCCGCCGGAGACCCCGGGTACAACATTAGCCGCTCCCATGAGAAATCCCTTGAGAGCGACTGTTATGTTCTTGAATATGTTGGTCATAACCGAGCGGACCGGTTATGCCTGTTCTTCTTCGATTGCAGCCTGCGCGGCGGCAAGTCTTGCGATAGGCACGCGGAAAGGAGAGCAGGAAACGTAGTTCAGACCAATCTTGTGGCAGAACTTGACAGAAGCGGGGTCACCGCCGTGCTCACCGCAGATACCGCATTTGAGATGGTCGCGGGTTGCGCGTCCTGAATTGACAGCCAGTTCGACGAGTTTGCCCACGGACTTGGTGTCGAGAGTCTTGAACGGGTCTGCATCCAGAATCTTGTTGCCGAGGTAGTCTCCCATAAAGGTGCTGACGTCATCACGGCTGAATCCGAATGTCATCTGTGTAAGGTCATTGGTACCGAATGAGAAGAACTCGGCGGTACGGGCCATACGGTCAGCGGTGAGTGCGGCACGGGGAATCTCTATCATTGTACCGAACTTGTACTCAACGGTTTCTCCGAGACGAGCCTCGACCTCAGCCTTGACTTTCTCGCAGATTACCTTCTGGAAGCGGAGCTCGCGATCGGAGATTGTGACAGGAATCATAATCTCCGGCCTGGGGTCAAAACCTTCCTTCTTCAGTTCAATGGCAGCCGTGAAGATTGCTCTGAACTGTGTCTCGGAAATCATAGGGTATGTAATGTGAAGACGTACTCCACGGTGTCCCATCATAGGGTTGACTTCGTGAAGGGCTTCGCCTCTCTTGGATATTTCCTTGGTACTGATACCGAGTTCGCTTGCAAGTTCCTTGCGCTTGTTCTCACCCTGAGGCACGAATTCGTGCAAAGGCGGATCGAGAAGGCGGAAGGTTACGGGCTTGCCGTTCATAACCTTCATCGTACCCTTGACTGCGGCTTTGATGAACGGTTCAAGTTCCTTCAAGGCGGAACGGCGCTCTTCGTCGGTCTTGGAAAGAATCATCTTGCGGAGCTTGCTCAGAGGAGTCTCGCTGTGCTTGCCGTAAAACATGTGTTCGATACGGAAGAGGCCGATTCCCTCCGCACCGAAGCTCAGTGCACGCTCGGTGTCCTCGGGAGTGTCGGCATTTGTGCGGACGCCCATCTTGCGGAACTTGTCGGCGATTGACATAAACTTGACGAAGCGGGGATTGTCGGAGGCATCCATCATATCGATGGCTGTGTCATACACAGCGCCCTTGGCTCCGTTGAGTGAGAATACGTCACCCTCGTGATATACTTTCTTGCATCCGGCGAAAGAGACTTCCTTCTTTTCAAGGTTGACCTTCATATCTTCACAGCCCACAATGCAGCACTTGCCCCAACCGCGGGCAACAAGTGCGGCGTGTGATGTCATACCGCCCTTCTGGGTAAGGATACCGGCAGCGGCGCGCATACCCTCGACATCTTCGGGAGAGGTCTCCTCACGAACGAGAATCACCTTCTTCTTCTCGGCGGCAGCCTTGACTGCAGCGGCGTTGGTGAAGACGATAGTCCCCACTGCACCGCCCGGAGATGCGGGAAGACCGTGAGCGATGACGCTGGCGTTCTTCTCGGAAACAGGGTCGAGGATGGGATGGAGGATTTCGTCAAGCTGGACGGGAGAGACTCTCATAACGGCTGTCTTCTCGTCAATCATCTTCTCCTCGAGCATATCCATAGCCATATTCAGAGCAGCCAGACCGGTACGCTTGCCGATACGGCACTGAAGCATCCAGAGCTTGCCTTCCTGAATGGTGAACTCAATGTCCTGCATATCGTTGAAGTGCTTCTCAAGAAGGATGCGGATATCGTCCAGTTCCTTGTAAACTGAAGGCATAGCCTCTTCGAGAGATTTGAGATGCTTGTTCTGAGGGCTCTTCGTAGCGTTGTTCAGAGGGTTGGGGGTACGGATACCGGCAACCACATCCACACCCTGAGCGTTGATGAGCCACTCTCCATAGAACTTGTTGTCACCGTTTGCGGGGTTGCGGCTGAAAGCGACACCCGTTGCGGAAGTTTCGCCCATATTTCCGAAAACCATTGACTGAACGTTCACTGCAGTGCCCCAATCATCGGGAATGCCTTCAATCTGACGGTACTTGATGGCTCTCTTTCCGTTCCAGGACTTGAAGACGCCGCCGATTGAACCCCAGAGCTGAGCCTCTGCGGTATCGGGGAACTCCACTCCGAGAACCTCTTTGATACGGACCTTGAAGCGTTCTGCCAGATCCTTCAGTTCGTCTGCGGTGATTTCTGTATCTGATTTGTAGCCCTTGGCTTCCTTGAGGTCCTCCATCATCTTGTCAAGCTGCTGGCGGATAGCCTTTCCGTCCTCGGGCTCAATGCCTTCGGCCTTCTCCATAACGACGTCGGAATACATCATAATCAGACGACGGTATGCATCATAGACAAAACGGGGGTTCCTGGTCTTCTCTATCATTCCGGGGATAGTGGCGGAGCAGAGTCCGATGTTCAGGATGGTATCCATCATACCCGGCATGGAACTTCTTGCACCGGAGCGGCAGCTTACCAGAAGAGGGTTCTTCGGGTCACCGAATTTCATTCCCATTATGGCCTCCGTAGCCTTGAGAGCCTCGGCGACATCATATTTCAATTCAGCCGTATATCCTCCTCCAAGGGCGTAATATTCGGTGCAGCACTCCGTAGTGATTGTAAACCCGGCAGGTACCGGAATTCCCAAAGTACACATCTCGGCGAGGTTCGCTCCCTTGCCACCGAGGAGGTTGCGCATCTGGCCGTTGCCTTCTGCATTCTTTCCTCCAAAACGATAAACTCTTTTCGTCATAAAATTCTTATATTTTCTTATATTTGTTGATATTATTGTTTCGCAATTTTCACAAATCGCAAATTTATTGATTTTTTTGAAATTGATGACAAAACTGCCATGAAAAAAATCAAAATCGCCTTAATCTGGAAAATCCTTATCGCCTGTGTGCTGGGATATTTTCTCGGACTGGTTCTGCCCGAGCCTGTTGTCAGAATTTTCGCCACTTTCAATTACATTTTCTCCCAGTATATCGGCTTTATGATACCTCTCATCATAGTAGGCCTTGTCACGCCTGCCATTTGCAGGATGGGGGCCGAAGCCGGAAAAATGCTGCTGTTCACGCTCGCCCTGGCATACTTTTCCAGTGTAATTGCCGGCGTGTTCTCATACGGCGTCAGCGCGAATCTGTTCCCGGGCCTTCTTGACGGCTTGCGGATGAACGTCGATAATTCCGGCGCAGACAAAGTCAAACCGTTCTTCACCCTGGATATACCTGAAATTATGGGAGTTATCACCGCCCTTGTTTTTGCGTTTCTGGTCGGCACTTTGCTCACGACCTTGAAAAGGGATCATTTGAAGAATGTCGTATACGATTTTGAAGAGGTTGTGACAAAGGCCATTTCGAAGACTCTCATTCCGCTTCTGCCTCTCTATATATTCGGCATCTTTCTCGAAATGACATACGCCGGAGATGCGACCCCGGTAATGAAGGTGTTCGCCAAAATCATTGCCGTGATCTTTGCGATGAGCATCGTCTGGCTGGTAGGCCTGTTCTGTGTGTCTGCGCTGATTTCCCACAGGAATCCCTTCAAATGTCTGTTCAGGATGCTTCCTGCATATCTGACTGCCCTTGGAACAGCAAGCAGCGCCGCCACTATTCCGGTCACTCTCTCAAGTGTCCGCAAATGCGGCGTCAGCGAGCCGGTGAGCAACTTTTCAGTCCCCCTGTGCGCAACAATCCACATGCCTGGTTCAATGATGAAGGTGGTGGCTTGTGCCGTTGCTATTATGCTGCTGCAAGGTATGCCTTTTTCCTTCGGGCTTTTCCTCCAATTCACAATGTTGATGGCCGTTACGGCGGTTGCCGCCCCCGGTGTCCCCGGAGGAATGATTATGGCGGCATTGGGCGTTCTTGAGGCCGTTCTGGGTTTCGATGCTTCCAGTCAGGCTCTGATAATCACGCTCTATATCGTTATGGACAGCTTCGGCACGGCCTGCAACGTTACCTCAGACTGTGCAGTCGCTATGATTGTCGACAAAGTGTTCGGACCCTCTTCTTCAACCGGTGCAGGGGCAAGTGACAACCACTGAGTGTGACACATTTGTCATCCGTCCGTGCGGATGGACACAACATAAGCGTTTTTGAGGCGTAAACGAAATTAGTTGCGGTCTGCCCATCGCCCATATGCAAAACGCGCTGCCCCGGGATTGAGGCGGCGCGCAGATTTATGGGTATTGTTGAATACAAGTTACTCAGCAAGCACCGCGCGGACAGAGTATCCGCAGAGGCGGATGTAATCGTTCACGTACTGGCCGCCCGAATTGAAGTCCAGGAAGTACGCGTAGTTGTTGCCATTAGGCGTGGATGACCAGTAGTTCCCGCATCTGCCCTGGTCGTAGACATCGCCGTAGATGCAGGCGCCAGCAGCAGGAAGGAACACGCTATTGGATGCGTAGGATCCATTGCCGGTGATTTTTTTACCGAGAAATTTTGTGTCATCATTAGGGTCAAAGACGCTCATTACAGTGCAGTTTGTGGGATTAAGAAGTGCTTCAAGTTCTGCCTTTGTCGGCATGCGCCAGTTGCTGCCCCAGAGATTGGTGGCAGTGTCGTCAGTGCTTGTGAGATCTCCTGTACCTTTATTGGTAGTGTTGTGGTCATCGTTCCATGTAATACCTTCTCCATTTCTATATGTTCCTCCCCAAGTATAGTAGCCGCCGTAGTCGGCTGCCGATGTTGCACCTACGTTAAATTCGGCAAACTTAGGACCGTTCTCCCAAAGCTGAACCCATTTTACTTTGTTGCCCTGGATTCCAGCTTCAGCTTTTACATCTGCCGCGCCTTGCCCGAATGGATTAAACTCCTTGCCTGTGAGGGAAAGTGTGCCTACAGTGTTGTGAACGATATTGATGTTTTCACCTGTCATCACGCATTGATTACCGTCCGTCGCCGTGAAAGTGATGGAGAATTTCTGATAATGACCGGCAGGAACAGCGATATTGAAATAGTTTATTTTATTGCTTACGTCAACTCCATTATCGCCAAGGTCAAGGGTGATATAATCATTGCCGTTTTCGTCGATTATGGCCTTGCCGTCTTCAACAGTAAAGATCCCGCTCATTTTTGTTTCATCATCCTTTATTGTAATGGACTTGAGCTTGATATCGGACACAGGTGTGGCAAATGCTATCCTGAGTACTGAACCGAGACTTGTGAAGTCCATACGCTGTTCGCCTTTACCGTCTGATGAAAGCGTCTTCTTACAGTACATAGGAATAGTCTGGTCATTCTTCTGCTCCGCAGGCCATTCTAAATGCCATTCTAATTCTTTAACTATAGTTGAAGGATAATATGCTTCCACCTCACCGTTGAAGGATTGTTCCTCACCATCTTGTACGAATGAACCATTGGGGGTTCCTTCTCCCGATTGGAGCGTGAAAGTGTTTTTATTAGAACCGTCCTTAACATATATTTGGTCGTTTTGGTTCCAATTCACGTCAAACTTAAATGCCAGCGAGGTCTTGGTTGCAGGAATGTCGATTCCATTTGCTACCGCATTGATGGTCATCGGGGTGTATTCCGCAACGTACTCACTGATGTTTTCCTTCCGACACGATGCCGTTAAAATCGCTACGGCAAAAGTCAATAATGCAATTGTACTCTTTTTCATTTTATGATGTTTTTTTGTTTTACGTTTTTGATGATTGAATTCCGGTTCGGATTTGCCATATTAATGTAAGCCTCTATCACCAAGATCTTCAAATCCCATTTCATCGTTACCGCTAACGCAGATAACTCTCTGTGCAGTGACCTCAATCACCTTTATTCCAGCAGGAACATAAACCTAACGCTTCTTGGGGGTGTTATTATTATGCTCGATTGCGGATAAATTCATAATGCTGTTTGGCACAAAACGTACAAATTTACTAAATTTCAGATATTCGCGAAATAAAGTGCCCGGAATTCAATGAATACCGGGCAAAACGTAATCGAGTATGCGAATGTTTTTGATTCTGTTGTATTCACCCGACTGAACGTATGCCTTAGAATCCTGAGAATAATTCCCGTGCCTGAAAAAAGGAGTGGCGAAATTTATCAAAACAGATTTTGATGGCAACAGGTCCAAAGATTGCTCTTCGCGCAAATTGTATAAATTTGCATAATATTTTGAATTATGAGCAGGCGCCCCCTTCTTTTACTTACAGCTACTTTTTTCCTCTTGGGAACTGTCATCTCTTGTCAGAAAGACCCGGTACCTCCGCCACATCAAGAACCGGATTATGACCAGTTGACGGAGAATTCGGTCAAAGAGTTTCTGGAATTTGCGAAGATTCCCCGGCCAGGTTTCCATCTGGACAATGCTCGCGCTTATCTTAAGGACTTTGCAGAGAAGAACGGCTGGCAATGGAACAGGGATACTTATGGAAGCTGCTGGTTCGACGTACCGGCCTCAAAGGGTTATGAGAATTACCCTATCTTCATCCTCCAGGGCCATATGGATATGGTATGCGATGCCGCTCCAGGTGAGAAACTTGATTTTCTGAAAGATGTCGGGACCCCTCACCGTGAAGGAAATCTCATTTGGGGAGAACATATGAATCTGGGCGCCGACAATGGTATCGGCATAGGAATGATACTCGCCATTGTCACTTCCGACATAGGGCACGGACCTCTTCGATGCCTCTTCACGGCAGACGAAGAAGTGGGTATGTACGGAGCTGCAAGTCTGGAAGAGGGCACGCTCAATTCCAAATATTTAATAAGCCTTGACGGAGAGCAGAAGGGGCAACTTTACAGAGGATGTGCGGGAGCCAGTACAGTGATGTTCTCCAATAAATTCGAAAGTGTGGACGCAAAGGATGGATTCAGCAAGGTAAACGTAAAGATTTCCGGGCTGAAAGGTGGACACAGCGGTCGCGAGATTCAAAATCATCGCTTGAGCGCAAGCACGGTGACAATAAAAATACTTGACCGTCTCTCTGAACTATTCGGGGCCCTTGCAATGGATATAAACTGCGGTTCTGTCTTCAATGGCATAGCGAACACTACTGAACTGTCCGTTGCCGTGAAATCCACCGACTCTCAGGGCGCACTTTCTCAGATACAGGAGATAATCGATGCTTTCGCCAAAGATTATCCGGAAGAAAAGATTGAGAGGACTGTGGACGTAAGCGACATCGGAGCCGTGGATTATATTTGCTCACCGTCGGATATGGAAACGATTCTTCATATTCTCAAGGAACTGAAATACGGTGTTATCGAAACAGATGGCAATCACGTAACCAAATCCAGCAATATAGCCCCTGTCTCTCTGAAAGGCGGTGAGTTTTCCGTCAGCAGTATGATGCGCTCCGACTACAACGAGTGGATGTTGCAGCAGACGGATTATTACCTCACTCTCGGGGAATCCCTGAAAGTGAATGCAGATGTGACAACGAGCATTCCTGCCTGGTATTGTCCTGCCATATACCCTATGGTTGCAATGCTCAAGGAATTCTACGCTCAGGCCTTGGGACGGGACATTGAGGATTACAGGTCACCGGGAGGCGTAGAACCCGCATATTTCTGCGTGTTAAGACCGGACCTGCAAGTCACTTGCTTCGGACCGGAGATAAACAATGCGCATACATCAAAGGAAACATTGCACGTAGAAGACGTGCCGGCTGTGCTCAAAGCCACGGTTCAGACATTGTGGCATATAAATGAACTCGGAGAGTGACTGGTGCACTTTCAGCCGCAATAATCAGCAGGCATCGTTTTCCTTCCCGCTGCATCGGCACAAGTGTCCGCCTCGGCATAGATCAAGCAAGCTTGGCTCTGCCCTCAGCTCTCACTGACATTCTGTGACGAAGCGGACAGAAAAGGCCCTATACCGTGCGTCGTGGCTGCTCGCTCCGACAGAGCCGCTGTTGAAGAGCAAGTCATAAGCATTGTTACTGCCACTCGGAGACGCGGACCAGTAGCAGCCGTAGAGGCCCACACTATTCACGTACGCCGGAGTCGGGCTGGCCGGAGCGCCAGTGCGATAGCCGGCAGCAGGGAGACACACAGCACCGGCTGCTTCCATTGTCTGCCATGTCACTTTGTCGGTTGATGTTATGGGATAGCCTCCGTCCTGCCAACCTGTTCCAACCGTATTTTCATCCCACTTCCAATCGTCAGGAAGCAATATGAGACAATTGTTTTGCCCGCAAACGGTAACACCATATTTGTATTTGCCGGAACGAACGGTTGTTCCACATTCATCGTTGTAGTTAATCAAATACTTCCACTCTCCGTCGGCTCCTCCTGAAAGAACCCTCCATAATCCCGTTTGTCCGTTTACAGTAAACTCAAGGTTCGGTTTTGTCTGATCATTACTGTCGTTGGTGAAGAACACGTTATCAGATAATGGAGAGTCAGAGTAGTTTGACAAGGATATGGCTACTGTTGCGGACTTGCTCCAATAAAAATGTCCGACATGGTCTTTTGTATCATTATTGAGAGAGAGAGGGGGAACATCATACTGTTTGGACTCGAAATAGAATACTGGATTATTGGAATCTGTCGCATTTGTCCAAAGGTTACCCTTGGAGAAACGGACCTTCTTATTCCCGCTTACGCTGAATACGCCACTGAGCGCACCTTGTGGTACGAAAACGGCCGTTATGGTAAGGCTGGAGGACAATGTGAAAGAATAAGAATTCTCAGTGCTGAGAGTCTTTCCGTCAGCATCGCGCCACTTGACAAAATCACATCCGGCGGCAGGACTGGCGGTGAGTGTTATTTCGCTGTTCGGGTCAGAGTAATATGCACGGCCTGATTCAATGGTGATTCCATTAGCTGCTATTGTACTTGTTCCTGCAGAAATTGTGTTGACCGTCAACTTGCATCCCGCCTTGACTTCAGCATAGTAAGCGACATCGGAGTTGATATTGCTAACGGTGAAAGATTCGGCATCGCTGAATTTGTCTCCGTCATTATCGTACCATCCATTGACATAGTAACCTCCATCAGCCACCGCAGAATACTCAACATCCGTTCCCTCGAAAAGAGAAATCGACTCTCCGGCTTCAACTTCTTCACCGTTAATCTTCAACGTTGCCTTGTCAGTGACGGAACCTTCGGTGAAGCCGATTGCTGCGATGTATTTCGAATATCCTATAGTTACAGTCGCATCGTCTGTTATATCGGAGATAGCGAATTTATATAGAGTCTCGGTTTTTGAACCTGCAATCCTCTCGTTATCCTTAATACATTTGACCGGCTTGCCGGATGAACTCTCGGCCGCAATGACCAGTTTGCCGTCATTTATGCTTAATCCCTTCAGGATATCAGCATCTTCATCAAGTGCCACGTTGACCTTGTGGTCGTCGATGGTTGCGAATTCGGGATTACTGTTCAAGAAATAATCAATGGTAACTGTGATGTCCTGTTTCACTTCTGAAAGAACAATGTCGTATATGTTGTCTTGCGGGGCAATCCCGAGAATAGTTCCTGTATCATCCCTTCTGAATGAAAGTTTTTTATTTGATTGGGCAGAAACTGCGCCTTTGCCGTCAGAGTTCACGTATGCGTTGAACCATACGTCGGATTCAGTAACGCCTTCCGCCAATTCAACGATAACCTTATAATCTCCGACTGTTATCTGATTCCTGCCGCCTTCTCCCCAGACACCAATGATGGCTATGATATCCTTTGAAGTGACAGGGATGACAAATTTGCTGATATTGTCGGTAATCTCCGGGCTCACCATCGAATCATCATCAAGCTGACAGGTAATCTGCTTGCCAGACTTTGATAAGGCCTCAATTACAGCATCGCTATTTTTTTCATAAGCCGTTACCAAGACATCTTCCTCTATTCCGGAAACTCCTTCGTCAAATCTAATTTTTACTTTATGTCCTCCGACTTCAACTTCTTTCCAGTCCTCAATGGAAACCGATGATACGGAGATACCGCTGTTGCTGAGGGTGATGGTGATGTTGGACTTGGTGCCTTGGGCAATTATCACACCGTTGTCGTTACCGGAAAGAGTTGCGGTCTTGGCCACGCCGTCTATTGTGAGGGTGAGGGTTACCGACTGCTTACTTTCATCTTCTCCTGATGGAACCAGGAGGCATTTGTAAACCGTTCCCTCTTTTGTAATTGTCTGCGCTGCCTCAGGTATGGAGAGTGTCACATCGTCTGCTTTCGTTGCCGTAATGCTTCCGCCGGTGGCATCGAGTGTGCCGGTTCCGGCAATCTTTGCTCCTTCGAACTTAATCTGTGAGAGTTTGGCGCCGCCTGTATAGCCTTTGTTGATGACGGTTATTGCCACTCTTGCAAGAGCGTGGTTCATCGTGATGGCGGTGTTGGCTGCCGTCTTATCGGTGATGGCTTCAGCCTGTGGAGAGGCATACATCACGTCGTCACCGTTGAGAGAGGATGAAACTGGGATTGCCTTGACATTGGTGGCTGTTCCGCTGTATGGATAATAGCCGTAAAGATACCCCGGAGTGCTACCGACCTTGATTGACGGGCTGGCAGTCCATTTCTTCTTGTCGGAATTGTATGCGTATCTGACATTCTCGTAGCCGGTTCCGTAGGCTTTTGTGGCCGTTTCGTCCTTGAAGAGGAACAAGCCGATTTCTCCCGTCTGAGGGAAGTCAGTGCCGTCGATGGCGGCCTTGGTTTCGTTTGAACTTACAGAGGCGAGTTCGAGGTCAACCAGCTGCTCAGAAGGTTTTACTTCCTCGATGGGACTCTTTGCGCAACCTGCCATCAGCGTGGCAGCTGCCGCGAATGCGAGTGATATATGTTTTGCGTTCATAGGATGTTTCTGTCAGTAAATTAATCATCGTTCCCAAAACCGTAAGCTGAATCGAACCCCGGAGTCCAGAGAGTATTGGACGGCGTTCCGCCAAGGCGCGATTGCAAGACGCTTCTACTGGAAACAATCTCTATCACCTTGACCTGCGGAGTTGTATATTGCGTCATAATGGGAATATTCAGACTACTCCACAAAAATACGGCATTTTCGCAACATCACGAACATATTACGGAAAAATCTGGCGGACAAAACGTAATCAGGTATACGAATTAAAAGCTTACGTTCCTGATTCATCCGTCTGCACGGATGAGTACATTTGGATAATAAGAAGCTGTTTAAATTTAATTACTCTCATTTCTTATGCATCTTTTTCGCGTCTTTGCACTTTCAATTCGGTCACATACCATCCGGTATGCTCCCTCATTTCAAGCACAAATCCATCAAAAAATCTGCTATAATAAATTTCGGCAATCAAATTTAAACAGTTTCTAAAATTTGCTAATTTTGTAATAAATTGTTCAGCAATCCATCCATGAACTTACTTGCTATTCTTACTGTTTATCTTTTCTCCTATTTCATCGGGGAGAAAGACGGTCTGCACCTGGCCTGGAGCAATGACGGATACCATTGGACTCCACTTGCAGGAGATGTTTCACTTCTTGTTCCTCAGATAGGGGAAGACAAACTGATGAGGGACCCTTCGATATGTCAGGGCCCGGACGGAACCTTCCACATGGTCTGGACTTCCAGCTGGCACGACAGGATTATCGGCTATGCATCTTCGAAGGATCTTGTCCATTGGAGCAAGCAGAAAGCCATCCCCGTGATGATGCACGAACCGGATGCCCATAACTGCTGGGCCCCGGAGCTGTTTTTCGATGCTCCAACAGAGACTTATTACATCTATTGGTCCACCACAATCCCGGGAAGACATTCTTATGTCCCTACAACTGAGAATGAGAAGGGCCTGAACCACAGAATATACTGCACGACGACGAAGGATTTCGAAACTTTCACCCCCACGGAGATATTTTTCAATCCCGATTTCAGTGTCATAGATGCTGCCATCGTAAGGGATGACGTTCAGAATGACCTGATAATGTTCGTCAAGAACGAGAACTCTGCTCCCGCCGAGAAGAATATCCGTATCACAAGGTCAAAGGACATCAGGAACGGCTTCCCGACGAACGTGAGCGAACCGGTACACGGAAAATACTGGGCGGAGGGTCCGGCGCCTCTTTTCCTTGAGGACGGCACATTGATAGTCTATTTTGACAGATATATGGACGGAAAGTTTGGAGCGGCTGTCAGCCGTGACAACGGGAAGATCTGGTCCGACGTTCCTGACGAATCCCTGTCCTTTCCGGAGGGAATGCGGCACGGTACGGCTTTCAAGATTACAGATGAACAATTCAATACGCTACAGATGAATATTGCAGTACAACAAAGGCACTCCGTGCGTCATTACAAGGATGTTCCTTTGAGCCGGGAGCATATCGACTTTCTCCATGAGGAGATAAAGAAATGCAATTCAGATAATAACCTCGCCTTCAGGCTTGTGACAGATGAACCGGAGGCGTTCGGTTCCGGAAACGGAATAACGGGACGCTTCTCGAATGCAAACAATTACATAGTGCTGATTGCCAAGGACGCTCCCGATGCTGCGGAGAGGACCGGGTATTTCGGTGAAAGGATTGTCCTTGCCGCGCAGGCCGCCGGATTGAACACCTGCTGGGTGGCGGGTTCATACAACAAGGTGGAAAAGACGATGTCCGTACCCGACGGGTACAGATTGTTCGGGGTCATTTCCATAGGGTATGGGGCTGAAACCGGCAAAGCCCACACGAGCAAGTCTTTCAGCGAGGTGACGGAAGGGGAGGACTTCCCGGAATGGTTCATATCCGGAGTCGAATCCGCACTTCTCGCCCCTACTGCAATGAACAGACAGACCTTCACCTTCAGCTGGGACGGTAAGAATGTCGTGGCATCAGCTCCAAAGGAGGATTATGAACAGATGAGTCTGGGCATAGCAGAATATCATTTCGAATTGGCATCCGGACATAGATGCACTGAATTTTAGTCATTATTAAAGAAGATGAAAAGAAAAGCGTTTGTTTCAATTCTCCTTGCAGCGGCGGTGGTATGCGGATGCAGGGAATCGGCTCCACAGGCCGACCACGTTGTATATATGTGTTTCGATGCGATGAGCGCCATCGGCATCCAGAGAGCTGAGACTCCGAACTTCAACCGTATGATTGAAAATGGGGCCGTTTCCCTCCATACAAGATGCGGTATTCCGTCAAACAGCAGCCCAAACTGGATGACAATCGCCAGCGCGGCTCCGTTCGAGATGACAGGCGTGCTCGACAACGGTGTTACGCCGCGCACCGGAACCGTCATCCCGGCTCTCAAGAACGAAATAGGTTTCTTCCCGACCATCTTCGAATCCGTCAGGGCTCAAAGACCTGATGCAAAGATATATTTCTTCGGAGACACTTCCTGGCCTTGCAATATGTACGGAATGTCGGCGTTCGACGTAGTGGTTCCCGAACTGGGCAAACGTCAGCACCTTACGCCCGATGAAGCTTTCAGCAAGGCGGCGGATGCCTTCGTGGAGGACAAGCCCGAACTGATGTTCATAGGCATCGGCACTCCGGACCACGAAGGGCACACCTGGGGCCACGAGAGTCAGGGATATTTCGACTGCCTCCACCATATGGACGAACTGGTCGGCGGCTTTGTGAAGCGGCTGGAGGAGAACGGTCTGATGAAGAATACCGTAATCATCATTACGGCGGACCACGGTGGCATCAATTACGGTCACGGCGGAAGCACGATGGCCGAGATTGAGGTCCCTGTCATAATGTACGGCGGCCCGGTGACGAAAGGCAAGGTGATGGAGCACGCCAATATGAATTACGACACCCCGGCCACGGTTGCCGGGCTGCTTGGAGTGGAACTTCCTTGGGAATGTCACGGCAAGTTCCTCAAGGAGGCATTCGAACCCCGGACAGATGTATGCTATGTTCCCGTCCCGCTCGTGCAGCCATTCCGCGGCACAGTCCCTGACGGAGAAAAAATCAGCATCACGGCAGATACCGAAGGTGCTGATATTTACTACACTTTGGACGGCTCACAACCCACTTGCGAATCCACAAAATACGAGGGTCCGTTTGAAATCGACCAACCCTGTACTGTCACCGCAGTTGCCTGCAAGAACGGCAATTACAGTATGACTGCCAGCAATTTCCTCTATGCGGCGCTTCCGGAAGGCAAAGCGGCGGTGCACTACAAGCTCTGGAGAAACGTGTACGATGTGGTTCTCCCCGACTTCTCAAGGCTCGGAAAGCCCGCAGCCGAAGGCTACATTTCCGCATTCTCTCTTGAAGATGTACCGTTTGCCGCCAATGAAGATGATTTTGCAATCGTATTCTCTTCAAAGATGAGGGTGAAGGAGGCCGGTGTCTATAAGTTTGAACTGTCGTCGGATGACGGCGCGAAGCTGTTCATCGACGGCAAATGCATTGCGGATAATGACGGGTCCCATACTCTTCAGACCAGATACGGTTTTGCAGAACTGCAGCCCGGACTCCACGACATCCGGATAGACTATTTCGAGGATTGTGAGGGACAGTATCTTTATCTCAATTACGGACTTGACGGCAAGCCCCTGCGTCCTTTCTTCCCCGACGAACTTGAAAAGTGATATCAGAACGACAATGAAAATAAAAGTCAGAAAAATAACTTTTTCGTCCGCTGAGCCCGAAACAGACGCGATTGAGACCGCATTTGAAAACGAAAAGATTGAATGGAATCCGATTGCCTGCGTCAACTGGCCTGAATTTCCCCTTTCCCCGAAAGTGTATTTCCGCATAATGCATTCGGAAAGTGAAATTTACATTCAGTACAAGGTGCACCAGCAGGGGGCCCGTGCAGTCTATGACTTCGACTGCGACTCCAAGCCCTGGACGGACGACTGCGTGGAGTTCTTCACCATCCCCTCCCCGACCTGCGGGAAATATTTCAATCTGGAGATGAACTGCATCGGCCACGGCATATTCTGTTACGGTCCGGACCGTCACCACAGATTCAGTTGCGATGGCAAGGTCGTCTCAAGAATCCGCCGCCACGCCTCACTCGGCGGCACACCCGTAGACCTGAAGGGAGATGTAGAGTGGAGCCTTACCGTCGCCATCCCGAAAGAACTCTATTCGGTTGCAGGAGACGAGATTCCCTCATTCAGCGGCAGGACCGTTCCCGCAAACTTCTACAAATGCGGAGACAACACCGGCACGCCCCACTACCTGAGCTGGAATCCCATCTCAACCCCGGCTCCGAATTTCCACTGTCCCGAATTCTTCGGGGAACTCTCATTCGAATAGCTCTCCCGGTGATATTTCTCCTGCGGTAAGGTAGAGGTAATGACTGATAATGGCGAAGTAGTTTGGTAATCTTCGGAAAATGCCATCTGTCTGGCCTGAATATTTGATTAATCAATATCTCTTTTCAGAACTTGCAAGTTGAACCAAGTATTGTCGTAATACTTGACATACTCGTTGCTCCACTGCTGACCAGAACTTGGACTGGCAACTGGACGCCTTGACGAAGAACGGATGTGAGAGGATTTACCAGGAGAAGATCACCGGTACCAAGAAGGAACGCCCGGAGTTGAACAGAATGCTCGAAGCGTTGCGAGACGGGGACACGGTCATCGTCTGCGAGCTGACAAGGCTGAGCCGATCCACTAAGGACCTGTTCGAACTGGTAGAAAGAATCAACGGCTGCGGAGCTGACGTCAAGTCACTGAAGGAATCCTGGCTCGACACCACTACCCCACACGGCAAGCTGCTGTTTACCATCAGTGCTGGCATCAGCCGCGCTACGCTGTATGCCTATCTTGAAAAGAGAAAGAAAGGTCAGCCTATACAGACAAGGAATATTGGAAAATAATAGGAAAATAATAAATAAAATCCCCGCCACAATGTACCGTGGCGGAGATTTGTGTGACTCCTGCGGGATTCAAACCCACAACCTTCTGATCCGTAGTCAGATGCTCTATTCAGTTGAGCTAAGGAGCCTCTATCCTCTATCCGTTACTCTTCAGCTTTCGCTGCAGTAGCGGTGAATTTCTTCTCTTTGATGCGGGCCTTCTTACCGGTCAGTCCACGGAGGTAGAATATACGTGCGCGACGTACCTTGCCATACTTGTTGACTTCGATATCTTCGATGAAAGGAGATGAGAAGGGGAAAATCCTCTCAACACCGACTCCGTTGGAAATCTTGCGTACTGTGAAGGTCTTGACAGCACCTGCACCACGTTTCTGGATAACTATACCACGGAATTTCTGGAGACGCTCCTTGTTCTCTTCCTTGATTTTGTAGGTGACGGTGATGGTATCACCTGCCTTGAAAGCGGGGAAATTTTTCTTTTCCTGTGCACAAGCTTCCTGTGCAATCTTCATTAAATCCATAACAATCAAATAAATAGCGCAACGTTGCCGGATTCATCACATCACTTTCGCAAGAGGTTGCTTGTTTTCGGGACTGCAAATGTAGTAAATTATTCGTTATGTGCAACTTTTTTTATCAAATATTGAACGTGGCCAATCCACGAAACACCATCTGCATAAAATGTGCTATATTTGCACCGTTATGAAACGTCTCAAACTCATCATTTTCGCCTCGGAACTGCACAATAATGCAAGCGTGATGAACACCCGTTCGGAGATGTTCGGGGAACTGCGCAAAATCACAGACCTTCGGATAGATTACCCTACATCCTTGATAGCCAATACTTCCCGTATCAGCAAGTACATTGACGGCGGCCTTCCCGCGGACAGCAGGACTATCGGAGATGAGGACTCGGCTACAATATGTTTCATTGCGACAGGCGGGACAGAGGAGATTTTCCGCAACTACACGGACACCCTGCCCGAGAAGGTCATCCTGCTCAGCGACGGATTTCATAATTCTCTGGCGGCAGCGCTTGAAATCAGTTCGTTCCTTGGAAGCCGGGGAATCAGTTACACACATTTCAACGCCCCGCTGGACTACAATGCCGATTTCTTCAGAAAAATGGTGGAGAGTATCTTCAGCTCCACGGAAAGCGGGCCCGCACAAGCATCGGAACCCGATACCGTACCGGAACTTCCCAAAGCGGTGCACAACGCTCTGTCAAAAACAAAAATCGGCCTGATTGGCGGCAAAAGCTCCTGGCTGATTGCATCCGACATCGACAGGGAAGCTGTCACAAAACGTTACGGCACATCCTTCATCAACGTATCAATAGAAGCGGTGGAGAAGGCTTTCGGAATGATAAACGATTCCAATCCCAAAGTTACGGCAGTTGTAACCAGGATGGAAAAATCCCTCTCCCCCGACCGCAATGGTGAAGCTCTGTTGGAAGCCGCTAAAATGTACGTGGCTCTGAAGGAGATTTGCAATAAATACAGCCTCAATGCAATCACAATCAAATGCTTTGATTTGATCTCCAGTTGCCGGACTACCGCCTGCCTTGCTCTGGCTCTCCTCAATGAAGAAGGCATAGTGTCCGGATGCGAGGGTGACATCCCAGCGCTCTGGACAATGCTATATGCAAAACTTGCATTGGGACGCGCCTCCTTTATGTGCAATCCATCCTCAATGAACAGCGAGGAACTCACTCTTGACCTTGCCCACTGCACCATCCCTCTCAATATGGTCCACGGATTCAGGTTGCCGTCTCATTTCGAATCGTCCATCGGGATAGGCATTGCAGGAAGTGTGCCCAGCGGCAATTTTGAGATCATAAAGTTCTCCGGCAAGGAGTTGGAGCATTTCTACCGCGCAGAAGGCGAGGTTATTATGAACACCAACATCCCACAAAGATGCAGAACCCAGCTCAGATTCAAATTCGAGAATAAGGAATGCTTTGACAGATTCCTCTCAACCGACAAAGGGAACCACGTTGTTCTGGTCGCCCGCTAATTCAGCGATTGCCAGAACCGGGTCCGGAGCGGAGAATGTCGCAGAGCCTGCCACGAAAACAGTTGCTCCCGCTGCTTGAAGAGCGCCTATGTTGGCTTTCCCCACCCCACCATCAACTTCTATGAAGAACTGTGCCTCCGCAGCGGAGGCCATTTCGGAAATGATAGTCACACGTTCTTCAGTCTGAGGAATATATTTCTGTCCGCTGTAGCCGGGATTCACCCCCATAACCATCGCGAAATCGAATTGGCCGAAATATTCTATCAGAGATTCGACCGGGGTCCCGGGGTTGATGGCCACACCGGCCTTCAGGCCCAGAGAACGGATTTGCCTGAGGACATTGCGCAAGTTCTTCCCACAAGCCTCTATATGGACACTGATATATTCCGCCCCTTTCAAAGCGGCAAACCTATCTATATAGTTTTCCGGGTGAACTATCATCAGATGTATGTCCAAAGGCTTATGTAAAGCCGCTGCAATGGCTTCACATACAGGAAATCCGAAAGAGATGTTCGGAGCGAACACTCCGTCCAGAATATCAAGGTGTATGCGGTCGGCCCGGCTGGAGTCAAGCATCGCGCAAACCTCATTCACCCGGCCGAAATCGGCCGAAAGCATTGACGGAGCGATACACCTTGCCATTGCGTCAGCTAAGCTTGTCCCCGTTCATCGATATAAGGAATTCTTCGTTGTTCTGAGTCTTCTCCATACGGGTCTTGATGAATTCCATCGCCTCAACGGAGGTCATATCAGCAAGATAGTTGCGAAGAATCCAGATACGGTTGATATATTCGGGGTTGTAGAGCAGGTCGTCGCGACGTGTCGAGCTGAGGGTCACGTCAACAGCAGGGAACACCCTCCTGTTGGAGAGTTTACGATCAAGTTGAAGTTCCAGATTTCCTGTACCTTTGAATTCCTCGAAGATGACATCGTCCATCTTGGAGCCGGTCTCGGTAAGTGCAGTGGCAAGGATAGTGAGGGAACCTCCACCTTCGATGTTACGTGCCGCGCCGAAGAAACGCTTGGGTTTGTGCAGGGCATTGGCATCCACACCGCCGGAGAGCACCTTACCGGAAGCGGGCTGGACAGTATTGAAAGCCCGGGCCAGCCTGGTGATGGAATCGAGCAGAATCACCACGTCGTGACCGCACTCCACAAGCCTTTTAGCCTTTTCAAGGACCATATTGGCCACTTTTACGTGGTGGTCTGCAGGCTCGTCGAAAGTGGATGCGATAACCTCCGCCTTCACGCTGCGCTGCATATCGGTCACCTCCTCGGGGCGCTCGTCAATCAGAAGTACAATCATATAAACCTCGGGATGGTTGTCAGCAATGGCATTCGCTATATCCTTGAGCAACACTGTCTTACCGGTCTTGGGCTGAGCCACTATCAATCCTCTCTGCCCCTTTCCGATAGGAGTGAACATATCCACAACACGGATTGAGATGTTAGAATTGTGGCCGTGGCCGGTGATGTTGAATTTCTCATCGGGGAAAAGAGGGGTCAAGAAATCGAACGGAACCCGATCCCTGATAAATTCGGGCGTTCTGCCGTTGATTCTGTTCACCTTCACGAGAGGGAAATATTTGTCACCTTCGCGGGGAGGCCGGATCTCACCGAGGATAGTGTCGCCTGTCTTCAGCGCGTACATCTTTATCTGACTCTGGGAGACATATATGTCATCCGGAGAGGTGAGATAGTTGTAGTCTGAGGAACGGAGGAATCCGTAACCGTCCGGCATAATCTCCAGAACTCCGGTAGCCTCCACGATACCTTCGAATTCAATCTTCGGAGGCTTGGGGGTCTGAGTCTGCTGATTACCCTGCTGTACTCCCTGCTGAGGTTCCGGACGGGGACCCCTCTGGGGAGTTTGCTCGGCAGGAGCATGCTGTTCCTGCCGAGCAGGCTCAGTGGCATTCTCTACGGTCTGTTTCGACTCTTTCCCTATTCTCTTTCTTGGTGTTCTGGCCTTGGGTGCCTTAGGAGCCTCCTGAGGTTCAGATGTTTCCGGAGCTGTCTCAGGCTCAGCGGCACCCTCCCGCTCCTTAACCGGCTTCTCTTCAGGCTGAGCCTCGACCTTGCGAGGCTTCCTCCCCCGTTTGCTCTTGGGGCTATCCTCCTTCTGTCCGCTTTCCGCCGACACCTCCACAGGCACCTCGGCAGCCGCCTTGGCGGCTTCATTCCCGGCCAACGGCTCGGATGATTTCACAACCTTCTTTCTCATCTTTCTTGCAGGACGCTCGTTGGTCTGGATAGCCTGTTCATCCAGAATCACATATATCAAATCTTCAGCCTTGATTGATTCAGGCTTCTTAATCTTCAATTTTTTGGCGATGGCAATCAAGTCCTCCTGACTTTTGCTTCGCAATTCTAATATATCATACATATTTAATAAAGGAAATCTGCCGTCAGCAAGCGCCGGCTTCATTTAGGATATCGGCGCAAAGTTAGTACAAAAAACGGTATTTTCAATAGTCTGCACCGAAAAATACGAAACAGTTTCCTATCTCCGGTTATTATCCCAGAAGCTTGCGGATTTCTTGAACTGCAGTAGGTCGGAAAGTCCGGAAGCTTTCGCGGCGATTCTGAAACTCCAACTCTCCCACTGTCCGTTCGGCACCCAGGATACCGAGATGGCGAAACAGTGGAGATCGTATGTCGCCGAAACTTGAGTGGTGCTCAACTTCAACGCCGTGATGTCGAAACCGGTATTGATGTTGGCGCTCAACGCCTTGATTATCCTTATCTGCCCGGAAATTCCCAGAGTCTGGGTATGTCTGTTCTTTACCTGGAGCTGGTCATTTGCATACTGATAACTCTTCTGATATGAATAACTGTAGTTCAGGCTCAGTGACCAGGGGATGTTGGGATTGGTATAATATGTCCAACCTCCCGGGATATATTCCCCCGTGTTGGGGTGATAATAGATTTTGGTATAAGTATCCTCACTTTTCTGCCCGTCGTTCCCCTTGAATTTGCCATCTCCGTTTATGGACCATGAGAGGGATGCACTCGCATTGGTGAGCCTTGCCAGATGGCCGGTCTTCACCACATTGAAAGTATTGATTTTCTGACCCCTTTCATTCACGGCGTATGGGTCGAGGGAAAGGTTGCCGCTGATACCGAGTTTTCCGAAAACGGTCGTACTGGCATTGATAGAGATATTGGAGAGTTTCAGGGAATCGGCAAGGAAATTGTACGACCCTCCGATATTCAACTGGTCAATCAGCTTGACCTTCTCAGTGGATTTCTTGGGGTCCTTCGCCTCCTCGCTGTCAGGGTCAAGTTTCTTCCGCACTTTGGCCTCAAGATTGTTGCCTATGGAGAAGGAAAGAGAAGCGGACTTACCCTTTGAGGGAGGGCCATAGATACCGCCGGAATATTTGTTGTATTCAACCGTTTTCTCCTCCCCCTTGGCATTTGTATATACGTAGGTGGTATATCCGTTGGCGGCTGTTCCAAGTTCAGGCCTTCCGCTGAAACTGACGGAAGGACTTATCATATGCCTGATTGCCTGAAGCCGGCCCCCTTTTCTCTTGAAATTGAAAGTACCGTAAATTCTGGTGCTCATCGAGATGCCGCCGGAATATGTCTGCGTTATGCCGAAAGTGCTGAACTGGTCGGTCTGTTTTGTCTCCACCTTGTCCGTCTCCGGATTGTATTCCATATATTGATTCCTGAAGTACCAGTTCATCCCGTATGACAGGTTAGGGCTCACATTGAAATATTTGAACAGAGTGAACGAAGGAAGGCCGATGGCAAAATTGTGGGTCATACCATTCTGCATCTTGTTCAGGAGGTTCTTGTCAAGGGAGAATTCGCTCGCCTTGAAATTCACCTTATTCTGCAGAGTGGTGTTGTAACTGAGAGATATATCTTCATAAACCTTCGCTTTCCCGACTCTGTTCTTGCGCTTGAACGGGTAGAATCTGTTGACGGTGAAGGTGACATTGGGCAAAGTCACCGAATATGAACTGTCCCTTGAATTCTGGCTGTGCAGCGCGTTGACCGACAAACTCATCCCACTCCATGTCTTGGAGTAGGATATGGATGATGACATCTGGTTCTGAAGACTTTCCGTGATACTTGCGGAATTGTACCTGTTGTTGGACGGGCTTGAAAAATTGACGGAAGCGCGGAAAGATGTACCGGGCCTGGCCTTCGAGTCCTGCGAATGATTCCATGCGACTCCGAAGTTCTTGGACTGGTTGTAATCCTTGCTCCCCTTTTCACCGGTGACATCGCTGGAATAGTTTATTGCGACATTTCCGTCAAACTTGTACCTCTTCTTGTAACGGGAGGTTACCCTTGCGGCCCAGGAACCGTATGTATAGAAGTCAGCGGTCAGCGCCAGATCCATAAAGTCGCCGATGACAAAGGAATACCCCAAATCCCTGAGATACATACCACGGGCGGCTTCCTCACCGTAAGTGGGGATAAGTATGCCACTGGCCCTGTCGGGCATATCCGGCACAAAGCCGAACGGAAGCACAAGAGGAACCGGGACATCTGCAAAAACGGGATAGGCGGGACCGAACATCGTCTTCTGCTTCGGCTTGGTGATAACCTTGGCCGTAGTCATCTTGAGGTAATAATGCGGATGCTCCGCATCGCACACGGTATATTTTCCCCCGGATATGTTGATGGACTGGTCCGGCATCATCTTGAGATTGTCTCCCTTGATTTTTCCCTGATCCTGCTGAGTGTCCATATTCTTGATTTTGGCCTTGCGGGAGGTGAAATTATAGAACACTTCATCCATCTCATACTGCTGATTCCCCTGCCTCATCACAGGTCGGCCAATCAGTTCATTCGTTATGGTGTCACGGGTCCCCCTGGCATAAACCACGTTCAACTCGGTATTGTAGGACATATAGTCAGCTGTCAGCTCCATATCCTCATACTTGGCCGTAACCTCTCCGAAGTAATAGATTATGTTCTTCTCGGGATCTTCTATCACGGAGTCCCTCGCCGTGGAGAAAGCGGGCCTTTCCAACATTCCTCCAGAAGCCCCCTCATCAATGGAAACGGAGAAAGCAGTATCTACAGCCTGTATGCCCACGGAATCCACAGCGGCGAACTCAGCAGAATCAATCGGCGTAAGAATTACGGTATCCTGCGGAGAATCCCCCGGAACGAGTTCCGGCCTTTCCGCCCTGACATTCCTGAATAATGACGAATCCCTTATCTGGGCACTTGAGACGGACGACGACACAAGAGCCAGAATTATCATTATGCAGCAATGTCTGTGCAACATTTTTTGTATATTTGCAAAAGTGCGAATTTAGCAAAAAAAACCTAAACCCAATGCTTTTTAAGCTGAAACGGTGCATTGCCCTCTCAATAATCGTTCCACTTTCACTGGTGGAATCCATCTCACTCGCCAGGCCCGACTCCTCCTTGGAATTGAAAACCGTCGTGATTGATGCCGGGCACGGCGGACACGACCCTGGAACCATTTCACCTGACGGGAAGATTAAAGAGAGTGCCATCAACCTTGACATCGCGCTGGCATTGGGGAAAAAAATTGAGGAAAAATACCCCGGTGTCAAAGTGCTTTATACAAGGAAGACAGACAAATTCATCCCCCTTGTCACCAGAGCCGACATCGCCAACCGGAACCACGCGGACCTCTTCATATCCATACACGTCAACTCCGTAAAGAAAGAATCCAATGTCAGAGGAGTGGAGACCTTTGTCATGGGTACCGACAAAAGTGCATCCAATATGGAAGTGTGCAAGAGAGAGAATTCCGTAATTCTCCTGGAGGAGGACTACACAACCACCTATCAGGGGTTCAACCCCAACAATGCCGAATCATACATATTCTTCAATCTGATGCAGAACGCTTCTTTCGAGCAGAGTATCTCTATGGCCTCGTTTGTCCAGCAACAATCGAAAAAGGG
Source organism: Bacteroidales bacterium (assembly GCA_045617505.1). GTDB lineage: Bacteria > Bacteroidota > Bacteroidia > Bacteroidales > UBA932 > Cacconaster. The sequence goes on from JAZLIS010000107.1 coordinate 25,099, forward strand.
GCCTATCACAGTAAGCCGTGGCATCAAGCAGGCTCCCATTCTGGTTCTGTGGAAGACCACTATGCCTTCCGTATTGGTTGAGGTAGGATTTCTCTCAAATCAATCGGACAGAAAAGTTCTTGCCAGCAAAAGCAACAGAGACAAGATAGCCGGCAATATTTTCAGAGCTTTCTGCGCCTTCAAGGAACAGTATGATCATGATATGACATCCGGCCTGACAGAGGATCTCCCTGATGAGGCTCAGAGTGTCTCCGAAGCAAAATCTGAAACGACGCCCAAAACCGCATCCGAAGCTGCACCCAAAACCGAAGCATCTTCCGAAAAGGTATGGCGGATTCAGATTTTCGCTTCAAAAAGCAATTTCAAGGAGGAAGATTCCCGCTTCAAGGGATTGAAGAACATCGACAGAGTTAAGGTAAACGGACTTGTGAAGTACTCTGTCGGGAGATACTCTTCCGAGGAGGAAGCGGAGGCGGAACTGAAGGCCGTGAAAAAGAAATTTCCAGACGCTTTCATTGTCTATAGATAACCTTGTTTTTGGATGAAATCACAATGATATATCTGTCAGGTATTTACAATTTTACACTGGGTTATGCTGCTGATTTCCAATAAATTAATTTTTTTAATTTTTTTTATATTGAAAATTAGACACTTGTGATTTTTATGAAAAAAACAAGAGAAAAAAAATTTTTTTATCACAATTTTATTCTCAATTTTGTATCGGCTCAAACGGATGACCGTTTGAAATAAAACGCCATTTTTTCAGTCGATTTTTCAGATGAAAGAAAAAAACCACACAGAAGTATGGGATAGGTGTATGTCTGTCTTTAAGGATAACATCCCGTCCCAAAAAGCCTTCACCACCTGGTTTTCCCCCATCAAGCCGATATCGCTTGAAGGGGACACTTTCACCATTGAAGTTCCGTCCGATTTCTTTCGCGAGTATCTCGAAGAGAACTATCTTGAACTTATGGCAACAGTTCTCCGCCGCGAGATTGGCCCGAACGTAAGGCTGGTTTATAAAGTCAAGATTCTGACGGGGGCATCGACGACTGAAAATTCAAAACCCCGGGGCAATTACCGCAACTCCGAGATTCCTATCCCTGATGCAGCTGCCAAATACACTGGAAGTCCATACGCGATTCCCGGTATCAAACAATTGGAGATAGATCCGTGCCTGAACCGCCAGTACAATTTCGACGATTTCATCGAAGGGGACTGCAACCGTCTCGGCAGGGCCGCGGGAATGAGCATATCAGACAAGCCGGGGAAAAGCACGTTCAACCCTCTCTTCATATATGGAGGTCCCGGACTCGGCAAGACCCATCTCGCACAGGCCATAGGAATCGCCGTCAAGGAAAAGCATCCTGAAAAGGTGGTGCTGTACGTGACCGCCAACACTTTCCAGAACCAGTATATGAATGCAGCCTGCAGCGCCAAAGCCGGACGCGACGGAAACAAAGTTGCCGATTTTCTCAGGTTCTATCAGTTAATAGACCTGCTGATTATCGATGACGTTCACGAGTTCGCCGACAAGAAAGGCACTCAGGCAGCTTTCTTCCATATATTCAACTACCTCCATCAGAGCGGAAAGCAGCTTATCCTCACTTCCGACAAACCCCCGGTTGAACTGCAGGGGCTGGAGCAGAGGCTTCTCTCCCGCTTCAAATGGGGGCTCTCCGCTGAACTGCTCCCTCCTTCATACGAGACACGTCTGGCCATCCTCAAAGCCAAATGTCTCAGGGAAGGCGTGGAGGTCAGCGATGACGTGCTTGCCTACATAGCGCACAATGTTAAGAACAACATACGTGAACTGGAGGGCACTCTTTTCTCCCTGATAGCAAACGCCACCTTCAACCAGAAGAGCATCACCCTCTCACTGGCCCGCAATCTTGTCGAGAAGATTGTCACGGAATCTCAGGTTGACATATCAATCCCCAAAATCCAAAACACCGTCTGTCAGTATTTCGGGATTACTGAAGATGTGTTTATGTCAAAGACACGCAAGCGCGAGATCGTGCAGGCCCGCCAGATTGCGATGTACCTGAGCCGTAACCTCACAAAGACTTCGCTGGCTTCCATCGGAGAGATTCTTGGCGGTAAAGACCACGCGACAGTGCTTCACGCCTGCAACACCGTCAATGACCTCATTGACACCGACCGTAACTTCCGGTCATATATCCACGATATCGAGCGTCTGCTCAACAATGTGGACTGAACTCCATAACAAACACACATTATGACTGCAGAAAAAGTACTCTCATTCTTCAGTGAGATTACCCGTATCCCCCGTGAATCGGGTCATGAAGAGAAAATTATCGAATATCTTTGCGAATATGCCAGAGAAAGAGGGCTCGACTACAAAGTTGACAAGAGCGGAAACGTTCTCATAACTTCTCCTGCTTCCAAGGGGTACGAAAATCGCCCCACGGTGATTCTGCAGTGCCATACCGATATGGTATGCGAGAAGGAGGCAGGCTATGAATTCGACTTCTCCAAAGACCCCATCGAGTATGTGATGGAGGATGGCTGGATGATTGCCCGCCACACGACTCTCGGAGCCGACAACGGAATCGGCATAGCCACGGCTCTCGCAATTATGGATGATAGTTCCATAGCCCACCCCTGTCTGGAGTGCCTTTTCACCACTTCGGAGGAGACCGGTCTGGACGGAGCACGCGGCGTGAAAGCGGATATGCTCACCGGAAAGACTCTTATAAATATGGACGACGAAGACGAGGGATATTTCTGTGTGGGCTGCGCAGGAGGAATGGACGTTGTCGGAACATTCCGATACCTTCCCAAAAAGCCGTTGAGAGGTTCTGTCGTATCACGATTCACCATTGACGGAGGACTGGGAGGACACAGCGGCGATGACATTGACAAGAACAGAATCAACGCAGTGCAGCAGGCCGCAAGATTCGTCAATATAGCGATGCGTTTCAACGTCGATCTTTGCAGCATTCAGGCAGGCAACAAACGGAACGCAATCGCCAGAAGCGCCGAAATCGTGCTTGCTATTCCCGCCAGAAATGAAGACAAGGTCATAGAGGCCTTCAACACCTTCACCTCCAATCTGAAAAAAGAATTCGCCCTTTCCGATCCGGGGCTCACCTTCAAGGCGGAACCAATCAGCTGGAAAGGCGACGCGATTGACCGCCGGACAGCTCACAAACTGATAAAATCCCTATTGGCTCTTCCTCACGGAGTAATCAATATGAGCGATGCCATTCCGGGACTCATCGAAACTTCCACCAACCTCGCCTCCGTCACTATGGCATCAGGACACAAAATCATCGTGGGAAATATGCTCCGCAGTTCTGTCAACAGTGCTAAAGAGTTCCTCGCCGAGAGGATATCCGCCGTTTTCGAAATGGCCGGAGCCAAGGTGAAGTGTTCTGACGGCTACCCCGGCTGGAAGCCGAATATGGATTCCCGCATAAAAGATATCTGCGTCGCCTCCTATAAAAAACTGTTCGGAAAGGAACCGACAGTGCGTGCCATCCACGCCGGTCTGGAATGCGGACTGTTCACGGAGAAATTTCCCGACATCGATATGATTGCCTTCGGGCCGACGCTCCGCGGAATCCACGCACCCGGTGAAAGGCTGAATCTTGCTTCGCTTGACCGTTTCTATGCAGTCCTGCTTGATGTACTAAAGAGCCTTTAGTTTTCCGGCATATTTATCCACCCTCTCCTTCGCATAGGCGAGAGTAACCGTGAAAGAGCTCTTTCCAATGGAAGGAGCCTCGAACATCGCGTCCATAAGTATGGCTTCGCAGATGGACCTCAACCCCCTTGCCCCGAGTTTGTACTCTATCGCCGTATCAACGATGTAGTCAAGCACTTCACTCTTGATTGAAAGTCGCACACCGTCAAGGCTGAAAAGTTCCTTGTACTGCTTGACAAGGGAATTCTTCGGCTTGGTAAGAATTGATATCAATGTATCCCTGTCAAGAGGATTCAGGTGCGCCAGAACAGGCATACGGCCCACAATCTCGGGAATCAACCCGTAGGCCCTCAAATCCTGTGGAGCCACATATTTGATGAGATTTTCGGAATCTATTCCGTTTCGGTGCTCACTGGCACCATAACCGATAACCTGAGTATTCAGCCGCTGTGCGATATGCCTCTCTATTCCTTCAAACGCACCGCCGCAGATAAAGAGAATGTTTTCAGTATTGACGGCTATCATCTTCTGGTCGGGATGCTTCCTGCCGCCCTGCGGAGGGACATTCACAACGCTTCCCTCTATTATCTTCAGAAGTGCCTGCTGCACACCCTCTCCGGAAACGTCACGTGTGATGGAAGGGTTGTCCGACTTGCGGGCAATCTTGTCAATTTCATCAATGAAAACTATTCCTCTCTCCGCTTTTGAGACATCATAGTCCGATGCCTGAAGAAGTCTGGTCAGAATCGATTCCACATCTTCACCGACATATCCCGCCTCCGTGAGAACAGTGGCATCGACTATGGCGAACGGAACGTTGAGTTTCTTGGCTATCGTCCTGGCCAGAAGGGTCTTCCCCGTTCCGGTAGGGCCCACAAGCAGGATATTGGATTTCTCTATGAGGTCATCCCGCTTGTTGATACGCTTGTAGTGATTATAGACAGCTACCGCAAGACATTTCTTAGCCTCTTCCTGCCCTATCACATACTGGTCCAGATATTCCTTGATTTCGGACGGTTTATAAAGATGGTAATCAAGCGATTGTCCGGCCGCTACGGCTGATTTCGCGGATGATGCCGGCTGCCCGTCTCCCAGAACCTGCATTGAATATTCATATGCCATCTTGGCGCAGTCGGAACAAATCGACGCGCCCGCACCGCTTTCAAGCAGCAGGTCAACCTCATCCTCTCTCCTGCCGCAGAATGCGCAGTGTCCTTGAGAATCACTGCTATTTTTCTTTCCCATCGGAAACCTTTCTGGCTATAATGTTATCAATCATTCCGTACTCCAGAGCCTCGGAGGAGGTCATCCAGTAATCGCGGTCGGCATCCGCACTTATTTTCGAGATTTCCTTTCCGGTATGGTCGGCGAGAATGGCATACAGTTCATTCTTCAGCTTCATAATTTCTCTGGCCGTTATTTCGATATCGGATGCCTGCCCCTGAGCACCGCCCATCGGCTGATGTATCATCACTCTCGAATGGGGCAGAGAGGAGCGTTTTCCCTTTGCACCCGCCGCAAGAAGAATCGAAGCCATCGAGGCCGCCATACCCGTACATATTGTGGCCACGTCTGGCTGTATGGTCTGCATCGTGTCATAAATTCCCAGACCGGAATAGACCATACCGCCCGGAGAATTGATATAAAGCATTATATCCGCCTTGGGGTCATTGCTTTCGAGAAAGAGCAGCTGAGCCTGAATAATATTTGCCACGTCATCGTCGATGGGGCATCCAAGGAAAATGATGCGATCCATCATCAGACGGGAGAAGACATCCATCTGAGCAACGTTGAGTTTCCTCTCCTCGATTATCATCGGATTGATGTAGCCGGAAGTGACCCTTGCCACCTTGGAGAGAGATATGGGGTTCACTCCGCAGTGCCCTATCGCAAATTTCTCAAATTCAGTCATTCCCACTTATTTTGTAAGTTCACGCATCTGCTCTATGGAGACGGTTTTGTTTTCAAGTGTAACTGCTCCCTTGAGATATCCCAGGACAAGATTATCCTCTACCCTATCTACAATTCTGTCGGCCTGCTGACGGTCGCCCAAAATCTGTTCGGCATATTTGGTGAGATGTTCATCGGGGACATTGTTCATACCGTACATAGCAAACTGGTATGCCGCGAACTCCTTAGCCTGTCTGGTAATGTCATCCTTGGATATTTTGAGTTTCTGATCCTTCATAACCTTGGTGCGGATGATGTTCCAGCGAAAATCCTTTGCAAAGAGATCGTACTCCTTCTCGACGTCCTCCTTTGTGAACTTGCCGTCGTTTGCCACGACAATCCAACGCTTCATGAACTCATCGGGAAGAGCTACGGCAGCCTTTTCAATCAGGTACTCCTTGGCATCGACCATAAAGCGGTATTCGCTCTCCTGACTGTACTCGACAGCAAGACGTTCCTTCACCTTCGTGTCGAACTGAGCCTCATCCTCGCATAAACCCTCACCGAATATCTTGTCAAAAGTCTCCTTGGTGGCAGGGGCGTTGACAAAAGTCTTCACCTCCTTGACGGTCATTGTCCACTGTGCGGGGAGGGTGTCAAGTTCTTCCTTCTTCACTTTGAACATAGCGGCCCTGTCGGTTTCATTCGTGAAAGCTTTTGTGATATCGACCTTCTTTACGTCATCCTTCTTCAATCCTATAAAAGATTTCTTGACTCTGCCGTCAGTAATGCTGCGAAGAGCAACGTATGCGCCCTCAACTCTGGTCTCACCCGCCTCGAAATCGACGATGATGAAATCATCCTCTGCCGCAGCCTCACCGTTCTCCAACTGCCCGTACTGCCTGAGCAGACCGTTCTTGTAATCAGCGACCGCCTCGTCGGAAATTTCAATGGTGTAATAGGGAATCTTGTCATCCTGACCTACAGTCAGATTGACTTCAGGTGCGATGGCGATGTCGAAAGTGAATTTGAACTTGTCGGGATTGTCCCAATCGTTCTTGATTTCCTTCTCGCTTGGCAGCGGTTCCCCAAGGATGGAAAGTTTGTTCTTCTTGATGAACTCATCAAGCCCATCGCTGATGATAGTATTGATGGTCTCTGCGAGAGCCTGCCCTCCGTGGAGCTTTTCAATCAATGACATAGGAGCCATCCCGCGACGGAAGCCCTTTAATTCGGCCGTACGTCTGAATTCGTTGAGTTTCTTTTTCCTGGGTTCCTCCCAATCAGTCTTGTCAATTGAAAAATCGACCGTCAGGTTAAGGTCGTCAATCTGGTGTTTTGTAACTTTCATTATTGTTTGTTTTTATATTGCAAAGTGAAGTCCGCAAAGTTATTAAAATATAACTATTCCGCAAAAAATAGATGGCCATGCACAGCATCCGGGGAAAAGAAATTTGGAAAACTGAAAAAAAGATTTTAAATTTGCAGTCCACATCGCGGGGTAGAGCAGTTGGTAGCTCGTCGGGCTCATAACCCGGAGGTCGTTGGTTCAAGTCCAGCCCCCGCAACCACGAAGCCGGCTTTCGAGTCGGCCTTTCTTTTACTCCTTGTCAATCACAGTGATTTTCAGCACTTTCGTAGTATTTGACGTGACCTTGAAACGGTCGTCTATCCTGTAGGGGGCGATGCAGATGATTGTTCCGGAAGCGTCGCACACCACCGCTTGACGGCTTTTGCCATAAAGGTCTATCTTCTGCTCGGCCAGAAAGTCATTCACCAGCTTCGACCCCTTCATACCCAGAGGACGAAATCTATCCCCGGCACCCGGTTCCCTGACAGAAAGGGGGAACTGCACCCTGTCTGCATCCAGATACTGGACATCCGACGGTGCCTCTGCAGGATTGAAGCCTTCGGGCACATCCCTGACCTCGAAGACAACTTCAGGCAAAGCCCCGCCGGCCAGCGGATAAACCTTGATGAATCCCCTGTCCTTCACGGCAATGTGGGAGGATGTTCTGAAACTCAAGCCAGTCCGCCCGTCAAGGGATTTCAGGATATCTTCCAGCTGGGATTCGTTGAATCCGCAACGGTCAAGCAGCCTGAAAAGCCAGTAGTCACCATACTTTTCCCTCTTGAGAACTTCGACATCAATCTTCAGGACACCCTCTTCGCGGAAGAAGAGGTTTCCCTGTTTTGAATCAAGCATATCCGAGAGCAAATCGTCAATCCTTGAGAACCGCCCGGCCTCCTTTGCCGCAGTATTCAGAAAGGATGGATTTATTTTGCAAAATTCAGGGAAAACATTGTTTCTCAACCTGTTTCGGGAGAACTCACTCTCCGCGTTGGTGGAATCTGTCCTGAAGGCAATCCCGGAAGCCGCCGCATACTCCATAATCTCCTTCCTTGAAAAATCAAGCATAGGTCTGATAATCCGGCCATTGACGGGACGAATACCACACAGGCCGCGAAGCCCCGTCCCGCGCAGGAGATTGAGATACATTGTTTCGACAGAATCGTTGAGATTGTGGGCCACGGCAATGAAGTCAAACCCATTGACCCCCGCCAACTCTTCAAACCAGCCATACCGCAATTCGCGGGCGGCCATCTCTATTGATATGCCCTTCCCGGAAGCATACTTTTCAGTTTCGACTCTCCGGCTGAAGAAACGCACCCCCGATTTCAAGCACCATTCCCCCACAAAAGTCTCATCACCGTCGCTCTCATCCCCCCTGAGAGAGAAATTCATATGAGCAACGGCAAAATCGCACAATCCGCAGCCGGCAAACAATGTTGTCATCACCATAGAATCCACCCCTCCACTCACGGCAAGAAGCACCTTCGGCCTCTCCGCAGCGGAAGAGAGCAGTTTCCCGAGTCCTTCTTCAAATGCCTGCCGGGAAAGCATAGTCCTTATCTTTTTGAGCCTATTGCGTATGTAAGACCGACTGTGAACAGTTCCTTGAACTGGACACCGGGCGCCGTATATACCTCTCCCTGCTTGCTCTTCTTCTGAATCATCACATTGTCATCGTAAATCAGGTTGGTTCTGAGAGTAACGGAGAACCATCTGGTCACTTTAGCCTCAACGTTGGCATCCCAAGTCACCTTGATATTCTGCGGTTTGTTCAGATAGTCGGAGAAAAGCATCAGCGTAGTGCCGAAATTGAAGTTGGAGACATTAAGCCTCGCGTCAATCTTCACCTGAGCACCGAGTTCAAACCGGCAGAACTGATCCTCTGCGTTACCATATTTGGTACGCAGTTCGGGAATATTGACCATCACCGTCTTTCCCGTAAGAGGCGCCACGTTGATGGAAACGTTCTTGAACGGGTTGTAATCGATACCGAGACCGAGAGACATATTGGCAGGAGCAAAGAAGTTTGAAACCACCACATCATCGGTATATCCGGCCGCAAACTGGGTACGCAGGTTATATACCGCTGAAAGGTAGAGCTTTTCCGCAGCCTTGTAACCAAATTTGCTGTCAAGGATTATGCGGTCGTCGTTTTTCTTGTAGCCGGTCTCGAAAGACTGGATAAAACCGTATCCCACCTGAAGCTGGTTGCTCCATATAATCTTATCCTTTGAATAATTGGCCACCAGATCCGCGAAGGTATTCAGAGAAATCTGACCATATCCTCCAGCCGCCCAGTTGGTGAGAGATAGTTGGGAAAAACCCACCGTCACAGCAGCTCCGGTTTGCCAATATTTGGGCTTTATCATAGCCAGAGAGTCCTCCTTCGTCATTCCGGAAGCAATGGCGGGCACTCCCAAAACAAAAAGCAAAAGGGTATAAATCAGTCTTTTCATATCGGTAATGGTATTATTGGTATCAATATGCTCTGGCAAAAATCACTCTGCGATGTGAAGGCTTGCCGCTATAGACGCATTGGCCTTCCTCTTCACATACGCAGGAGTCAATGGGGATACAACGTATTGTTGCCTTTGTCTCCTCCTTGATTTTCTCTTCAGTTTCAGGAGTACCGTCCCAATGGCAGAGCAGGAAGCCTCCCTCCTCTATCTTCTCCTTAAATTCCTCCCAGGTGTCAACCTTGATGATATTGTTGTCCCGGAACTGAAGAGCCTTGGCATACATATTCTTTTGTATCTCATCAAGCAAGGTGTGGATATGATTTGCAAGCCCCTGCTGGGGAACGCTCTCCTTTGTCGAAAGGTCACGACGTGCAAGTTCGACGTTACCGGCCTCCAGATCGCGGGGGCCTATTACCACGCGGACGGGCACTCCCTTGAGCTCCCACTCAGCGAACTTGAAGCCGGGACGAAGGTTGTCACGGTTATCTATCCTGACACTTATGCCCCTCTCCTCCATCTCCTTCTTCAACTGCTCCATACGCGCTACGATTGCATTCTTCTCATCATCGGTCTTGAAGATGGGCACCATAACCACCTGTATCGGAGCCAGCGCCGGAGGAAGCACCAGGCCGTTGTTGTCGGAATGACACATTATCAGGGCACCCATAAGACGGGTTGAAACGCCCCAGGAGGTGGCCCATACATAATCCAGCTTGCCCTCCTTGTTGGCATACTGAACCTCGAACGCCTTGGCGAAATTCTGCCCGAGGAAATGGGATGTTCCGGCCTGAAGAGCCTTCCCGTCCTGCATCATAGCCTCGATGCTGTACGTATCAACCGCGCCGGCAAAACGCTCGGTCTCGGACTTGTGGCCCACAACAACCGGCATCGCCATATATTCGCGGGCGAACTTTGCATAGACTCCGACCATCCTTTGAGCCTCCTCGATTGCCTCAATCTCGGTTGCGTGGGCGGTATGCCCCTCCTGCCAGAGGAATTCCGCAGTCCTGAGGAACAGACGGGTGCGCATCTCCCAGCGGACAACGTTGGCCCACTGGTTGCAGAGAATCGGAAGATCTCTCCAGGATTTAATCCAGTTTTTATATGTGTTCCAGATTATGGTCTCGGACGTGGGGCGGACGACAAGTTCCTCCTCCAACTTTGCGTCCGGATCAACGACTACTCCCTTTCCGTCCGGGCTGAGCTTCAGGCGATGGTGAGTCACAACCGCACATTCCTTTGCGAAACCCTCGACGTGCTCGGCCTCACGGCTCAGAAAAGATTTGGGAATGAACAGGGGGAAGTAGGCATTCTGATGCCCGGTTTCCTTGAACATCCTGTCAAGCTGATGCTGCATTTTTTCCCAGATTGCATAGCCGTAGGGCTTGATTACCATACAGCCCCTTACAGCGGACTGTTCCGCCAGATCCGCCTTCACTACAAGATTATTGTACCACTTGGAATAATCCTCTTCCCTGTTGGTCACTTCCTTATTTGAAATCTCCGCCATATTTGTATTGGTATGGATGTTGCTTTAATTATTTATTATATTTGCAAAAGTACAAATAATACTGACACAGGAGGTAAAAAATGAACAACAAACTTTTCGCAATTATCACTTTGTTGACCGCCATTTTGCTAACAAGCTCTTGTGTATCTACAAGATACTACTCGTCAGCAACTTATGGCGACGATATCTACTACCGCCCCACTTCCGATTCCAGAGCGCGGATGGTCAGTGCAATGGTAACGGAGCAGGAGCAGAAGAAGAAAGAGGAATTCCTCGCCAAAGATGATGACGGGAATCTCTATCTGATTACAGAATATGCAAACGGAGAGAGTTATGAGACACGGCTCCACAAATTCGACAGTCCGGTCTATACCTTCTCTATCGATTTCGGTCCCTGGGGCTATCCCTGGTACAACCCGTGGTGGGGCACATACATCTACCCTTACGGGCCTCACTGGGCTTCTTTCAACTGGAGATTCGGAATCTGGTGGGATCCATGGATGAGTCCCGGGTGGTATTATCCTCCCTACGGATACCCCTGCGGCCTCGGATGGTACACCTACAGTTATGGTTGGCATCACGGCCCCGGATGGTATCACAGGCCTGTTGTCATCGACCGCGGTCCGGTAATCAATCATCCACGCTCCTCTACGGGAGGAGGCGGAACCTACAGGCAATCCGGTTCACCCAGAGGCTCATCAACCTACAGGCAGACGGCATCCGGCTCATATATGGGAAGAAGCGGCGGAACCAGATATTCTGTCAGCGGAACCAGCGCAAGACACGGCTCTTCTGTCTCTCAGCAGGGAACATCCGGGACAAGGATTTCAACTTCGTCCAGCCGCAAGGCAACAAGAGTGAAGGGAAGCAGTTCCTCCTCGACCACCAGAAGTTCTTACAGCACCACCCGCAGCAGCAATTACGGAGGTAATTACAGCAGCGGCAGCCGTTCCGGCGGCGGATATTCCGGCGGAGGCGGATACTCAGGCGGTGGTGGTGGATACAGCAGCGGTGGAAATGCAGGAGGCGGCGGCTCGCACAGCGGCGGCGGCAGAAGATAGCAACATTAACGTTTCAAAATTGAGCCAAAAATGAAAAGAATCACAATCCTTACCATAGCGATTGCCGTTTCGTTCGGTCTGTCGGCCCAGACCGCGGATATGGCGGTAAAAGTATCAGAGCAGCAATATGAAGGCTCCGCCAGAACTCTGGCAATGGGGAATGCTTTCACTGCGCTGGGAGGCGACATAGGCGCCCTGAGCATAAACCCCGCAAGTTCAGGGACAATGAGAAGTTCCGCATTCTCCTTCTCACCATCAATCAATATAGCCCGCGGAAAGGCGGACTATCTGGGGATAACAACGAAGGACAATTCAACACGCTTCTCAATGGCCAATGCCGGCTTCGTCTGGAATTTCGACACGGGTAACTATTCCGGCCTGCTGAACCTGAATCTGGGGCTCTCCTTCAACAGGAGAAACAACTACAACTCGTTTATGAGTGCCGGTGGGACCACCAGCGAATCTTCGATGCTGAGCGCCATCGCCCACAACCTGTACGGCACGCCATACACCGCCCTTGAGAAGAGCAACGGCTATGACCCTTTCAACAACACTGCGCTCAGCTGGCCCTCCATCCTCGCCTGGAACACATACCTTCTGGCAACGGTAGATCCTTTCACCGACGATGAATATATGTCATCGACCGAGAATCTGGACGAAGAGACCTACGAACTCTCCATACCGGCGGACCTGAAACAGACATTCAACCGCAATTCATACGGAGGGGCAAATGAATTCACCATCAATCTGGGTTCAAATATCTCCGATATACTCTACCTTGGCGTAAACCTGAATTTCACTACTGTCGATTACACCTACGAAGAGAATTTCAATGAAGCGGCCATTGACAGCAGGCTGTTTCAGGACGGGTTCGTCCAGATGAACCACAATACCTGGCTTACGGTGAAAGGTTCCGGCTTCGACGCCAAGTTCGGCGCAATTCTCACTCCGGTCAAAGGCTTGAGAATCGGAGCCACATTCACCACTCCAACGTCATACAGACTTACAGACACTTGGGCCAACGGTATGACTTCCGAATTCAACAACGGCAAGAGATACTCGATGAACTCACCTACAGGGACATACAGTTACCGTATGACTTCGCCCCTGCGTTTCGGAGTCGGTCTGGCATACGTGTTCAACAAGGCGCTCATCAGTTTCGACTATGAACGGGTTGACTACTCCACAGCAAAACTACGCTCGGACAACAACAGCATAGAGTCCGCCATTGAACTGGAGAACGACATTATCCGTCAATACTACGGAGCCTCCAATATCATCCGCGTGGGTGGTGAAGTGTGGTGTTCTGACAAACTTGCTCTCAGAGCCGGTTATGCCCAATACGGCGCAACCTCCGAATATGAGACAAGTGACAGATTCATCAGCGGAGGTCTGGGATGCCGGCTCAGCAAGGCCAGTTCACTGGATTTCACCTATCAGCACAGGATGAACCAGAAATACGACTTCACAATATACGACTATGACGAGCCCTGTGACCTGAAGGGGCCGACAGGCAATGTGGCCTATTCGGGCAGCAGGTTCATCCTTTCATACACGCTCAAATTCTGATTCCGTTCAATAGAGCAGGATGCCGGCCAGTGCCGAAAGAGCGATAAGCAGCATCGTATCCACTTTCAGGAAGGTGGCAACAGCGCAGACGATGAAAATCCCGAAGCTTTTGAAATCCACAAAAGTTTCGGGATTTGCAAATGAGAGTGCCGCTGCTCCTATCATTCCGCAGACCACCGGATTCATCCAGGAAAGAGCCCCCTTCATGATCCTGCTTTTCTGCAGTTTGTTATAGAAAAGGACGATTGCCACCATTATTGTAAGAGGGGGCAGACACACCGCAAAAGTAGCCAATATGCTCCCCAATACACTCCCGGTGACAGTATATCCGACGTATGTCGCGCAGTTTACCGCAATCGGCCCCGGAGTCATCTGACTTACGGCGACAATATCCGCCAGTTGGCCTGATGTCAACCACCCGTGTCGGCTCACAATTTCGTTCTGAATCAGGGAAATCATTGCGTAACCGCCCCCAAATCCGAAAAAACCTATCTTGAGGTATGAGAAGAAAAGCTGCAGATATATCATTTGCCGTAAAGAGCCATAGTTATGCCGAGCAGAGCCGCACCGAGAAGGAGCCAGACGGGGGATACACCGATAAAAAAGACAACACACACCACTACAATGGCCAAACCCCTGAACCACCATCCCAGACGCACCAGCATCTTCAAAAAAGGGACAGCAATCAGGGCAACGACGGCCGGTCTGATTCCCTTGAAAGCTGATGCCACTACCGGATTTTCCTGATATCCGTCAAGAAAGAGAGCAATCAGGAGTATTATCACAAATGACGGAAGCACCGCACCGAGAACCGAGGCGACAGCCCCGGGAAAGCCTTTCATCTTATAGCCGACAAAAACGGCAGTATTGAGCGAAAAGGGGCCGGGAGCCCCCTGGGCAAGAGTGAATCTGTCATAGAAATCATCCTTTTCAAACCATTTCTTCTTTTCCACAACCTCTCTCTCTATCATCGGAATCATCGCATAACCGGCTCCGAAGGTAAAGGCTCCTATTTTAAGAAAAGTCCAGAAAAGTTCCAGAACAAGTTTCATTTCCTATTGGATTTCTTCTCCTCAATGAGGTTCATAATACGTTCAACGTCAGCATCACACGCAATCTTCATCGCCACAAGCCCGCCATCCTTGCAAGCATATATGACAAAATCCACGATTCTGTCACCGTCCATCTTGCAGAGGAAGTCGGAATTCTCCTCAAGGACGGCAGAGGAAACAGTCCGAACACTGACGTAGGTGGAATCGGCGCACAATAAAGCAAGTTCCTCAAGTGTACGGCCCTTGTCAACCGGAGAGTCCTCACCGATCTGGAACATATCCATCTGCTTCAGATTGAGGGCATCAAAGAGGCGCCTGGTCTCCTTGTCCAGCCCCAGAAAGGGCTTCATCAGATTGAATGTCTTTTTGGAAAGGGTGATATAGGTGACCCCTTCCACATTCGAATAGTTTTTAAACAAATCGCCCGCATCCCCGGCATACGCTCCCAAGGAAAACACGACTGCACATACCAACAGCACAAATCTTTTCATCTTTATATATTATTATGTTACAGGGTATCCGGGAATCAGAAGTACTCGTGGAAGAGAGCTGCTGACATCATCCCCTTGAAGAGCTGATCAATAAGGAAACTCTCATTGGGGGAATGAATCACGTCCCTCTCCAGTCCGAACCCCATCAGAAGGGGGTCGGCCCCGAGTTCACGCTGCATCTGAGCCAGAATTGCTATGCTTCCGCCGCCGCGGCTGGGCACAGGCTCCACGCCATATACCTGACTCATCGCTTTTGAAGCCGCCTTGTAGGCTGCGGAACTTATCGGAATGAGGAAACCGTCGCCTCCGTGCTTCTCCTCGACTTCAACTTTCACCCCTTTGGGGGCAATCGCCTTGAAATGGGAGGTAAACAGCTCCGCAATAGTCCGGCTGTCCTGATTGGGAACAAGCCTCATGGAAATCTTCGCGTGAGCGCAGGAAGGAATCACGGTCTTGGAACCTTCGGCAGTATAGCCACCCCATATCCCATTCACGTCCAGACAGGGACGGATGCCAACGCGTTCAAGAGTGGAATATCCTTTTTCACCCGTCAGGGCATCCACCCCTATTGAAGCCTTGTACTCCTCCTCATTGTATGGGGCTCTTGCCAACATCTTCCTGTCGGCATCGGAGAGTTCAATCACATCATCATAAAAGCCTTTGATTGTGATGCGGCCGTCTTCGTCGATAAGAGACGATATCATACGGCACAGCGTGTTCAACGGATTGAATACCGCCCCTCCGTAATGGCCGGAGTGAAGGTCCTTATCAGGACCGGTAACCTTCACCTCCATATATGTTATCCCGCGCATCCCGCAATTGATTGAGGGGACCCGGTCGGAAATCATCGTAGTGTCGGAAACCAGTATAACGTCGCTTTTGAGCAGTTCCCGATGCTCAGGAATCCACTTTGAAAGTGCTTCGGAGCCCATCTCCTCCTCTCCTTCCAGAATGAATTTGACGTTGTGCTTCAACTTCCCTTCCCGGACCAGATATTCGAATACCTTGATATGGATGAATGTCTGCCCCTTGTCATCATTGGCGCCACGGGCATAGATTGCCCCGTCCCTTATTTCGGGTTCAAAAGGGTCGGAATCCCACAGACTTATCGGATCCACGGGCATAACGTCATAATGACCATAGACAAGGATTGTAGGGACATCGGCGCTGATAATCCTTTCGGCATAAACGACCGGGTTCCCCATTGTGGGGCATACCTCAGCCCTGTCGGCACCCGCCTGTTTCAGGAGTGCAGCAAGATATTCGGCACACCTTACCATATCGTTCTTCCTGTCAGAATCGGAACTTATCGAAGGAATCCTCAAAAGAGCAAACAACTCCTCGAAGAATCTCTCCCTGTTCCGGTCTATGTATTCTTTCATTTCCATAAGAAGCGGTTTTGAAATCACAGAGTTTTTCTTGATGAGCGGAAAACCGTTGATATCACCAGCCCGCTGATAATATGCCATACTCCCCACCAGGCCGTTATCACAAGCATTCCTCCGTGAGGGGGCAGACCGGCAAAGATTGACGTACCAAGAAGCAGTACCAGTCCGAGTCCGGAATTCTGGATACCTGTCTCGACAGTCAGAGTCCGCCTGTCTTTTCTGGGAAGTTTCAGCAGCGATGCAGTTCCGAACCCGATTGAAAGAGCCAGCAGATTATGAATCAGGACAACTATAAAGATATACTTGATGCATTTGAGGAATGCATCCATATTACCCATGAAGGAGAGTACCACAATCGCAAGGAAGAAGAGTATGCTTATATACTGCAGAGGCTTCTTCAGGAATGCGGCCACCTTCGGAAGGAATCTTGAGGTGAGAATTCCAAGAGTCAGAGGAATTCCAAGAAGAATGAAAATCGTCTTGAAGACATCCCACAGAGGAATCGTCAAGGCCGGTATCTCACCCTGAATGTTGGCAAGATGCAGATACAAATTGCCGTAAAGCCAGAAGTTGAACGGTGTTGCCAGAACCGCAAAGGCAGTGCTGATAGCTGTAAGGCTGACTGACAGTTCCACATTAGCTTTGGAGAGGGAACTCATAAAGTTTGAAATATTCCCTCCCGGGCAGGCCGCTACCAGAATCATACCCAGGGCCATTGACCAGGAGATGCTGTTCCCGAGTGCCAACGCAAGCAGGAAAGTGAACAGAGGCAACAGTACGAGCTGACATATCGCTCCCGCTATCACGGACTTGGGCTTCATAAAGACATTCTTGAACATTTTCGGTCTGATACCCAGAGCCACACCGTACATCACGAAAGCGAGGACGATGTTGATAACCTCCATTCCACCGGCATTGAGAGTCACATTGATGCCGTCAATCGTAGTAAAAACAGATGAATCCGTATGCATATATCACTGCGCTATAAATCTGTATAAAATTGTCCCTGTCTGGCTTCTGTCAGCAGTCTGGGATGAATTGAATCTGGACCTCTTCGCAGCTTCCATTGCAAACTCGTGCAGAGAAACGTCAGCGGTAGATGCAGATTCCAACACACGCGCGCCTGTCACCCTTCCCTTCCTGTTGACTTCAATCTCGACCAGAACATCACCTGAACCGTAACCCTTGTAGGCAGGCACAGGCAGATAGATGGCCTTTCTGCCAATCAATTCGTAAGCAATCACGGACGGTCCCTGATAAACGGGCTGATTGTCATCCCTGTCATCATTGTCCACATTCCTCGAAGCAAGTTCAGCGGCATCATCGGCAGCCTTCTGAGCAAGAGCATCCCTTCTGGATGCATCAAGTTTACGCTGCAGCTCCTTCGCCTGGTCATATACCTCGGAAGGATTCTTGAACCGGTCATCCTTCAACTTGCTCCCCGCATCAACAGCCACGTTACGGACATCATTGCGCGTGGATTTAAGGATATTGTCCAACTGTTCCTTCACGTCTTCCTTGAATTCCATCTCCTTTTCCCTCCTTTCCAATTCCTCCTGCTTCGTAAAATCAAGGACAAAGGAAGTTTCCATACTGGCCACCGTACCTATTGAGAACGAAAGGAGAATGATGAGAACAAAGAGATGAAAAATCACGGTCGAATAGAATCCGACCCTGTGTTCTCTGATATATGCCTTGATTCTCAACCACATTGCTCCTGTACGACAAACCGTCTTATTCCCTCCCAGAGCACCTTGATGGCCACTATGTTGTGCCCGCCCTGAGGCACTATAATATCAGCATAACGTTTGCTGGGAGCTATGAACTCCAGATGCATAGGCTTGACCGTCTTCTGATAGCGTTCCATCACCCAGGGAACGGTCTTGCCCCTCTCCACTATGTCTCTGGCTATGATGCGCATAACCCTGTCGTCATCATCCGCATCGACATAGACCTTCACATCCATCTGCTCCCGGAGGCGCTTGTTGCAGAACACCAGAATCCCCTCCACAATCACGATATCTGCAGGCTCGACCCGAACAGTCTCCTTCTGTCTCGAACAGGTGAGGTATGAATACTGGGGTTGTTCCACCGCCTTTCCGGCTTTCAAGTCTGCAAGATGCTGATTCAGCAGGTCAAAATCGATGGAGTCGGGATGGTCGAAGTTCAGAGCCTGACGTTCATCCATAGAGAGATGGCTCTGATCCTTGTAATAAGAATCCTGAGGTATCACCACCACCTTCTCAGTGGATGGCACCCTCTTCACAATCTCCCTGACTACCGTCGATTTTCCGGAACCTGAACCTCCGGCTATGCCGATTACCATCATATATACCTGTTCTAAAACTCTGCTGTTTTTGGAGTACGGGGGAACGGTATGACATCCCTGATATTCGCCATTCCTGTCACGAACAGGAGAAGCCTCTCGAAGCCCAGACCGAAACCGCTGTGAGGGCAGCTTCCGTATCTGCGGGTATCAATATACCACCAGAGATTGGTCGTATCCATTCCCAGTTCTGAAATACGGTTATTGAGCTTCTCAAGAGAAGACTCTCTTTCGGAACCGCCTATTATCTCACCGATTTTCGGGAAAAGGACGTCAGTGCCCCTGACTGTCCGCCCGTCACCGTTCTGTTTCATATAGAAGGCCTTGATATCCTTGGGATAGTCCGTAAGGATTACCGGCTTCCCGAAATGTTTTTCAACCAGATAGCGCTCGTGCTCACTCTGAAGATCGACGCCCCAGGAGACAGGGAACTCGAATTTCTGGCCGCTCTTCAGGAGAATGTCGATTCCTTCGGTATAAGTCAGACGGACGAACTGGGTCGAGACGACGCTCTTCAGTCTTTCCGTAAGTTCGGGGTCAATCATCTTGGTGAGGAATGCTATGTCATCCGCACAGTTGTCAAGAGCATACTGCACGAGATATTTTATGAACTCCTCTTCAAGGTCCATCAGGTCATTCACGTCATAGAACGCCATTTCAGGCTCAATCATCCAGAACTCGGCAAGATGGCGCGGGGTGTTGGAATTCTCGGCACGGAAAGTTGGCCCGAACGTATAGATGTTTCCAAGAGCCATCGCCCCAAGCTCTCCTTCAAGCTGACCGCTCACGGTCAACGAGGTATGCCTTCCGAAGAAGTCCTGACTGTAATCTATGGTTCCGTCCTCCAATCTCGGCAGGTTGTCGGGGTCCAGAGTGGTAACCTGAAACATCTCTCCTGCACCTTCGCAGTCCGAAGCGGTGATAAGAGGTGTGTGCAGATAACAGAAACCCTTGTCATTGAAGAATTTATGTATGGCGAAAGCCATAGCGTGCCTGATTCTCAGCACCGCACCGAAAGTGTTCGTACGGGGACGAAGGTGAGCTATCTCTCGGAGAAACTCCATACTGTGTCCCTTCTTCTGCAGGGGATATGTTTCAGGATCCGCGACACCGTATATCTCTATCTCCCTGGCCTGAACCTCAACAGCCTGACCGGCGCCCTGAGAAGGGACAAGGTCGCCCTTGACGCAAATGCAGGCTCCGGTTGTAATCTGCTTCATAGTCTCTTCGTCGAACGAAACCACGTCACAGACAATCTGTATGTTGTTGATGGTGGAACCGTCATTCAGCGCTATGAATGCAACGTTCTTGTTTCCACGCTTTGTCCTCACCCAGCCTTTGACTGTGATACCCGTCTCGGGCTGACCATTGAGATAATCCTTTATTCTCCTCATTATAAATTAATTAGAATTTAACGCCCATAGCGGCACATATTTTCTTGGGAATGTCTGTATTGTCCTGACGTGCAGCAAACTTTTCACTGCCCGCGCCGATGGCCCATACAGGAACGGGAGCCCCGCAGTGCGAGAATGTGGTCCAACCCACCTTAGATTTCTTGTTCAAGTCATTGACGGCTTCCTTGCTGCCCATGTAATCGGCTACGGAATGTGGCGCATCGGGGGCGGTCAGTTCATCTATCACAGTAAGATCGAAGAAATAGTGATCACCGCTCAGTGCAAGGCCTCCGGTCTCGTGGTCGGCAGTGACGACAATCAGGGTCTCGTCGGCGTGCTTCCTGTAGAACTCGACTGCCACCTGAATTGCAGTGGAGAAATCTATCACCTCGAATATGGTGCTGGCAAGGTCCTGACTGTGAGCCGCCCAGTCAATCTGACCTCCCTCCGACATAAGGAAGAAGCCTTTCTTGTTGCGTTCAAGCACTTCTATGGCGGCTTCCACTATCTGAGCCTGTGTCAAGGCTCCGGCGGGACGGCCGAAAGCGTATGGAACGGCATCCTCCGACTCAATAGTGTCAATCAGAAACAGCTTGTCAGCCCCTTTTTTCGCACAAAAATCATCTATGCCATAAGTAACGGCATAACCTCCCTCGCTGATTATATCGTAAGCTGATTTCATATTATTATTCTTTCCATAGGCATCGATGATTCCGCCTCCGGCAAAGAATTCAAAACCTGTGAGAGGAAGTTCCTGAATAATATCATAGTAAGAATCTCTGCTCTTTGAATGGCCGTAGAACGCGGCGGGAGTGGCGTGGTTGATGCCAACGGTAGATGTTACTCCGACTGCATAACCGGCATCGTGAATCTTATACGCAATGCTGGTGAGAGACTCCAGGTCCGGAGTGACACCAAGCATACCGTTATTGGTCTTGGTACCTGTGGAAAGTGCCGTCCCGGCGGCTGAGGAACAGGTTATGGGGTTACTTGCAGAATATGTGGTAGCTATACCCAGAACCGGGAAACGGGTAAAGCTCAATGTATCCATTCCGATGAGACCACGTTCTTGCGCCAGATAAGCCTCGGCAGCGGCTACGTGGGAAAAGCCCATTCCGTCACCGATGAAATAGAATACGTATTTCGCTCTCTTTTCACAGCAGGATGAAACGACTGCGGAAAGAAGCAGGACGGTGACTGTATATTTGAAAATCTTCATATCTGATGACAGGTCTATTAAAAAAAGGGTGGCACTGTGACCACCCTTTGATTGAATATACGATAAAATTACATACCCTTTCGAGCTCCGTACATAATCTTGAGGGCTGAACAACGGCGAAGCTCCTGCTTGATATCCGTTATGATACCCATACGGGTGTCCTGGTCAGCCTTGATGTTCACTGTCATGAACGGACGGTCAACCTCGCTGAGGTTCTCACGCTCGGCGGCGATGAAATCACGGATGTCGTCTGTGTTCCTGAAAGCGTCGTTCAACTGGATTCTGGACTCAGTACCGTACTGCGCTACATACTGGTTTGTAGGCGTACCTACATATATGTAGGATGAAAGGTCCTTCCTTTCAAGTTTTGCAATCTCGGTAGCCTGAGGCAGAGTCACCCTGACTTTACGCTCGGTCTGACGCATTGAGGTGGAGACCATAAAGAACATCAAAATCATAAAGACGATGTCCGGAAGAGAAGCTGTACTGATGGCAGGTATCTCGCCATTATCCTTTTTGATAAATTTAGCCATATCGATTCCTCCTATTTTTTCTTTACATCCTTAGGTTCTGCTTCAGAAACGCTCTGAGGAACTGCTTTACGGACAAGATCCTGTTTGTCAGTGTCAAGCTTGGCATATTTCTTTCCGTATGTCCTCATTGAGAACTCATCGCGAAGCTCGTTCACAGCGCGTATGATTTCGTTCTGAACTTCAATATACTTGCTGTAGGTGGTCCCACGGTCATTCTGGAGAGAGATGACACCTTTTGACATTGTGACAGGGCCAAGACCCTCGATTTCCTCGACTTTCTTTTCAGGAAGGTTGGGGTCGTCGTTGGGGTTGGTCAGGAACTCTTTGATTTTATCTTTAAGCTGGCGGACATCCATCGGTTGGTTACCGGCAAACAATCTATCGTTGGAGTTGATTTTCACCTCAATGATATTACGACGGTTGACTTTCTGGTCCTCAGCCTTCTGGTCTTCAGTAGGGAGGGCGGGAAGACGGCGTGAAATACCTTCCTCCTTGTCCATAGTAGTCACCATCAGGAAGAATATCAATGCGATGAAAGATATGTCCGCCATAGATGAGCCGTTAATTTCGGGAGTCTTTTTTGAAGCCATACTCTACTTGTTTATTACTTTACGGATACCGCTCCAGACAAGTGCACAGAATGCTCCCGCCACGAAGAGGTAGGTGATGAAGAGGGCCGCATCGGTGAACTTGAAAGTAGCATCAGTTACAGTCGTATTGACAGCCACGGCATTACCCGGAGCAATCAGGTAAGCGCCACCTACAATCACAACAACGGCAACCGCGAACACAATCAACTTGATAAGGCTCTTCTTATCCTTGAACGCGTTCACCAGCGGAAAACCGAGAGTGAAAAGCAGGGAAATCGCCACCAAGACATACGTCCAGCCAAGTATTACGTTCAGCATAGGCGAATCGACCGTCACGATTGAGGTCATCGCCAGAATGAACAATACCAGAGAAATGGCCAGAAGCGCATACTCGATATATTTGATGAATTTCATAATCTGTCAGGAATAAAAATTATTTTCTGTATTTAACGAGAATGTCAACGAGGTCGATTGAGGCGTTCTCCATATCAACTACGATACCGTCAATCTTGGAAACGAGATAGTTGTAGAAAATCTGAAGGATAATTGCAACAACGAGACCACCTACAGTTGTGATCAAAGCCACTTTCATACCACCTGCAACCAATGCCGGGCTGATGTCGCCGGCTACTTCGATTGCGTCGAAAGCCTGAATAAGACCGATAACTGTTCCCATGAATCCCAACATAGGTGCGATACCGATGAAGAGGGCGATCCAACTCATACCGCTTTCAAGCTGTCCCATCTGTACTGAACCGTAAGATACGACTGATTTCTCGATATTCTCGATATCCTGACCCTCCTTGACGCGGAGAAGTCCCTGATAATAGATGCTTGCTACAGGTCCGCGGGTATCACGGCAGATGTCAAGAGCTCCGTCGATGTCACCGGCTTTGAGTTTTTCTTCAACTTTTGCGGCAAGTTTCTTTGAATTCTGCTGGGCGAGGCTCAAAGTGAGGATTCTTTCGATTGCAATTGCAAGACCGAAGATAAGGCACACGAGAACCAATGACATGAAAGCTGCACCACCTTCAATGAAAATCTTCTTGATTGTCTGGTGCATAGGCTGACTTTCGGCAGGAGCGTCAAAAGGATTCACCTCTTCCGTATCCGGAGCGACAGGGGCTACAGCCTTAGCGTTGGCTTGTTGATACTCGGCAGACACAGCAAGAATACCGATAACTGCCAAAAACATGAAAAATTTTTTCATAAGTTTTGTAATTAATTATTAAACAAAGAATTAGATAAATAATAACCTTAATTTTTAATCATTTGAACACAAAATGCCCAATGAATTATTGTGCAATTTAATGATTTTATTTTAAAAAACCATCTTATTTTGAAATTTCTCCACATATGTTTACGGAAAGATACTGTTTCACCCTCCCGGTATCCGAATATCTTCCCAGCAGAATGAACAGTTTCGTAAGAGCGGATTCCGTCGTGATGTCATAGCCTCCGACCACACCTATCTTCCCAAGTACATCCCCGTTCGCATAAGCACCCATATCCACGCTTCCCGCTTGACACTGGGTCACGTTGATGATTATGCCGCCGCTCTGCGAAAAAGCCGAGAGCGCTTCAATGAATTCAGGAGAGTTCATCGAATTGCCGGATCCGTATGTTTCAAGCACGACGGCCTTGAGGTTCCCCATACCAAGGATAGCCTTCACATATTCACAGGACATTCCCGGGAAAATTTTCAATATGGCCACACGGGTGTCAAGATCCGTATTGACAGTCAAAGGGACGCCCCATTGCCCCGGGTACCTGATCTGCTGACGGTTATATCTGATATGAATACCCACTTCCGCCAAAGGGAGACAATTGGCGGAGATGAAGGCATTGAAATCTTCCGCGCTGTATTTGGTGGTCCTGTTGCCCCTGTAGAGCTTGTTCTCGAAAAAGATGCACACTTCCGGAACGATGGCGTGTCCGTCGGAATCCTGGGCTGCGGCAATCTCAATGGAAGATATCAGATTGTCCCGGCCGTCCGTGCGGACAACCCCTATCGGCAGCTGGCTTCCCGTGAAAATGACCGGCTTCTCCAGATTTTCGAGCATAAAGCTCAGGGCTGAAGCGGAGTATGCCATCGTGTCTGTGCCGTGAAGGATGACAAATCCATCGTATTTATTATAATTGGTGTCGATAATCCTGCAGAGATCCACCCAGAGGTCAGGGCGGACATCAGATGAATCTATGATAGGGTCGAAGGAGATGTTGTCGATTTCATATCCCAGCTCACGGAGTTCCGGGACCTCCATAGTAATCTGGTTGAAATCAAATGGCTTGAGCACTCCTGACTCGGAGTCCCGCTTCATCCCTATCGTACCTCCGGTATAAATGAGAAGAATCCGCTTCATTGGAATCATATTTTGAAAAGTGAACGTGCATTTGCGCTTGTCACGGCTCCCACCTCCTCAACGGTCAGCCCCTTGATTGAGGCGACCTTTCCGGCGACGAATCTGACATACGAACTTTCATTCCGCTCTCCACGGTGCGGTACAGGTGTGAGCCAGGGGCAGTCTGTCTCAAGAATGATGTCGGAGAGGGACATTGCCGCGATTGTGTCGGCAACCCCCGCGTTTTTGTATGTAGCCACCCCTCCTATCCCGAATTTGAAGTCACCGGACTTCAGATACCCGCGATATGTCTCATAGCTTCCGGAAAAAGCGTGGAAAGAGCCCTTCATCGTGACTCCCTTCATATCCTCCAGGACTTTGAGCATCAATCCGGCAGCGTCACGCAGATGGATGATGAGCGGCAAATCCTTTCTGGCCGCCATCTCTATCTGGTTTTCAAATACTTCAATCTGCTCCTTCCGATATTTGTCAGACCAGTGAAGATCGAGTCCGACCTCTCCGACGGCATAAAACCTTCTCTCTTCAAGATGCTCCTCCACAAACCGGTACTCTTCTCTCCAGGAGTCGTTCACCGAAGTGGGATGAAGGCCGATGCAGGGATATGCAAAACCGGGAAGGCGGTCAGCCGCGGAGAGCATCCTGCCATAGTTGGAGATGTCTATCCCGGGCAGTATGAGAGCCGAGACCCCGCTTTCCCTGGCCCGGGAGACAGCCTCCTCAAAGTCCGAATCGAAAGCTTCGTCGTATATATGTGAATGGGTATCTATGAATTCCGCCATATCATCCGCAAATATAGTAAAAATGGCGGTCGATGTATATGCGCCCCGCCAGTTCCAGAGCCAGAAGTTCAGAAGAGAGCCTCTGCGGCACGATTCCGGAACGTTCTGCGATATCTTCTGCGGAAAGAGGTCCTTCATACCTCAGTATCTTCAATATGACTCCGCCATCCACGGAAACGGAACTGTCGAACAAAAGCGGCTCTCTCTTTACAGTCCTCTTCCAGCCGAGGGTGTCGGCAATGGCGCGAGGGTTATTCATTATTACAGCTGAATTATTGTATATAAGATTGTTGCACCCGGCGAAAGAAGGGTCATCCATATTCCCGGGGACCGCGAACAGTTCCCTGGAATATTGGACTGCAAGAGAAGCTGTGATAAGGCCTCCGCCCTTTTCGTAGGACTGGGCAAGCAGAACGGCATCCGCCATACCGGCGATAATTCTGTTGCGGCGCAGGAAAGTGAAGCGTTCCGGACAGGTCTTCGCTGGAAAATCCGTGACAAGGCCGCCGGTTTCCAATATTTTCCTGGCAAGGTCGCGATGACGGGGAGGATAGATTTCATCCAAGCCCGTTGGAAGCACAGCCACCGTCCTGAGTCCCGCATCAAGTGCCGCCTGATGGGCCGTTCCGTCAATCCCCAAAGCGAGTCCGCTCACAATCAAAGGTTTGACAGCTTCCGCAGACAATGATTCCACTATCCTTCTCACAGCCGTCTTACCACAACCGGAGGCACGCCGGGTCCCGACAATTGAAACTATTCTGGTGGCATTGAGATCCACGTCGCCCTTGCAATAGAGGATGAGCGGCGCATCCGGACACTCCCTGAGCCTTGACGGATATCCGTCCGATTCAAAAGTCTCCATCCGTATGCCGTATTTGGCGGCCCATTCCACCTCCCCTGCAGCTCTTTCAAGAATTGCCGGGTCCCGTATCCGGGAAATATACCTTTCCCCTCCCGGCATAATCTCCTTGAGTTCCTTTTCGTCAAGGGAAAACAGCTTCCCCGGCTCGGGGAATCTTTCTACAAGCGACAATCCGGCGCTGCACTTTTCCGCAAATATCAGATTGAGGGCACACCAATAAACAAGCGAGTCGTATTCCATCTTTTTTCCCGCAAAGTATGGAATACGGCTCACGTCCGTATGTCTGAAACGTAAAAATTATATAATCAGCATCGCATCTCCGTATGTGCCGAACTGGTACCCCTGATCAAGAGCAGTCTGATACGCATTCATAACTTTCTCGAAACCACCGAAAGCCGCGGCATTCATAAGCATCGTGCTCTGGGGAAGATGGAAGTTGGTTATCATGGCATCGGGGATGGAATAGTGATAGGGCGGAAAGATGAATTTGTTCGTCCACCCGTCGAACGGACGCACCTCGTCAGTGGTGGTCACGTATGTCTCCAAAGCCCTGACAACGGTGACACCGACTGCAACAACCTTATGTCCGTTGCGTTTGGCTCTATTGACTGCATCGGCGCTGGCTTCCGGAATAATCACCCTCTCGGAATCCATCTTGTGCTTTGAGAGGTCCTCCACGTCAACCGCGCGGAAATGGGCATTGCCCATATAAACAGTAATGAAAGTGGTGTCAATATCGGCCAGTTCCATCCTCTTGAAGAGGATTTTGCTGAAATGGAGGCCCGCCGCGGGAGAAGAGACAGCCCCTTCATTCTTTGCAAAAATGGTCTGGAAACGCTCCGTATCGATTTCCTCGGCACAGGGCCGGACCCATTTGGGAATCGGCAGAGAGCCCATATTGTAAAGGGTCTCCTTAAACTCTTCGTATGTGCCGTCGAAAAGGAAACGGAGGGTACGCCCGCGGGAAGTGGTGTTGTCGATAACTTCCGCAACAAGCGAATCATTTTCACCGAAATAGAGCTTGTTCCCGATTCTGATTTTTCGTGCCGGATCGACCAGCACGTCCCAAAGACGCTGCTCGCTGTTGAGTTCACGCAGAAGGAACACCTCGATTTTAGCCCCCGTCTTCTCCTTGTTTCCCACAAGTCTTGCCGGGAAAACCTTGGCATCGTTGAATACGAAGAGGTCGTGAGGTTTTATATAGGGTTCATCCGACCCCTCGGGACAAATACTGAGAAGATCCTTGAACACTTTGTGCTGGATGGCTCCCGTTTTTCTGTCCAGAACCATCAGTTTGCATTCATCACGTTCTTCCGAAGGATATTTGGCCACCCTCTCTGCAGGCAGGTCAAATCTGAATTGGGAAAGTTTCATAGGTTCAGTTTTGTTTGTTTCAAAAATCAATTTTTCAAAGCCGCATCCATCACATTGTCAATGGAGAGGTATATCTGATAGAATGCATCGTCATTCAACGGCGTGTTGCGGCCTATGAGAGCCCGTATCTGGGTCTCGATTATACGTCCGGACACCTCCCATTCGCCTCTCTTCAGGGATACTCCGGCATCAGCGGCGTAACTGATGAATTTTTCCTTGAGTGCCAGAGCGTTAAGGAAACCCTCCAAACTCTTCATATCCCCTATGGAGCGTAGTTTCCCCCTGTACCTGTCGGACATCTGATTCGCAAACTTCACCTGAAGACTGAGTCTATTGCATTTCACGAGGAAATCGCTCACGCCGGTTGTATCCAGAGGGACGAACACATCTGGGATGATTCCTCCGCCTCCATATACGGTACGCCCACCTTTTGTCGTGAATTTCAGGGAGTCGTTGACCTTGATACTATCCGCGCTTATCATCTCCCCGTGGCGGTATCTCTGAAGCAGATCAGATGCATAGTCATCATACGGCTTCTGGATGCACCTGCCTGACGGAGTGTAATATCGGGCCACCGTCAGCCTTATCCCCGAACCGTCGCTGAAATAGACAGGCTCCTGCACAAGGCCCTTCCCGTATGACCTCAAGCCATACAGCGTTGCCCTGTCGTTGTCCTGCATCGCACCGGCGAAGATTTCACTGGAAGAAGCGGATGCCTCGTCAATCAGAACCGCCAGAGCAATATCCCGGCAAGTGCCCTTTCCATCAGCAAAGATATCCTGACGCGCCCTTTTACGGCCTTCCATATATACTATAAGGTCACCTTTGGCAAGAAATTCATTGGAGAGCCTGATGGCCTGATCAAGATATCCTCCAGTATTGCCGCGCAAATCGAACAGAAGACGGGTCATCCCCTTCGAACGCAGCTTGAGCATAGATGAGATGAACTCGAAATAACTGGTCTTGGCGAACTTGGAGAGTTTTACGTAACCGGTGGTGTCATCAATCATAAATGCCGCATCAACAGTATTGACGGGAATCTTGTCCCTCACAATCGGGAAATCTATCAGGGACTGCTCTCCCGCCCTGCCGACGGATATGATAACTTTGGTGCCGCGCTTGCCCTTCATCAGCCTTACCATTGAATCCTGTGGCATCTTGACTCCGGCAATAACCCTTCCATCGACCTTGACTATACGGTCTCCCGAAAGAAGGCCGGCCTTTTCGGCGGGGCCGCCGGAAATAACCTGTGAAACCACAGCGGTATCCTCCGGCACGGTAAACTGAATCCCGATACCGTCAAATCCACCTTGAAGATCCTCCTCGGCCACCTGAAGCTCCACAGGTGGAAGATATACCGAATGGGGGTCTAGTTCCGACATAATCAGCGGGAGTATGTCCTCAGTAACTTTTTCCTGATCAATCTCATCCACGTAGTCCTTGCCGACGCTGCCCAAGACGAGCATCAGTTTTGACCAATCGCCCTCAGGAATCTGAACCTTTGCGGCACGCTTCTGCCTCATAGTGTTCACCGCCCCGATGACGAGTGCCAGTATCACGACCCACAGCACGGCCGTGAGTATTCTGTTCATTTGTTTCGGTTCCATACTATCCCTCGCTCTTTTCCACTTCAACGCCGGCACGGCGGAGGAGGTCCAGACCATCAGAAGACCTGTAGTCCTCACTATATACGACTCTTTTGATGCCGGCCTGAATTATCAGCTTGGCACACTCGATGCAGGGAGAAGCCGTCACATACAGTGTTGCGCCCGAACTGCTGTTGCCGCTCTTGGCCACCTTCGTAATGGCATTTGCCTCCGCGTGAAGAACGTACGGCTTGGTGACACCGTTATCGTCCTCACAGACATTTTCGAATCCCGCAGGGGTCCCGTTGTATCCGTCGGAAATTATCATTCTGTCCTTGACAATGAGAGCCCCCACCTTCCGGCGGACGCAGTAGGAATTCTCAGCCCAAATCCGGGCCATCGCAAGATAACTTCTGTCAAATTTAGTCTCCATAACTCTTATCGTTGATACAGATAGCGTTTGATGCTGTGCTTGGGAGTCTTTTCAAATTCCTCCGGAACAAGCTCGACAGCGGCTATCCGGCTGTATTTGGGGAGCTGGCTGTTGATTCTGGAAAGCAACTCCCGGCACATACTGTCAATCTCGGACTGGGAGTACTGTTCTATGTTCATTTTCCGGATGTCAGGATAAATCATAGCCACAAGCAACCCGTTGTCCTCTATGACAAGTGATTCCGTCACCTCCTCCATATTGTCGATTACGCTCTCTATCTCTTCGGGATAGATGTTCTGTCCGGACGGCCCGAGTATCATACTCTTCTTGCGTCCTTTTATATAAAGGTATCCGTCCAAATCGAACACCCCTACGTCTCCGGTGTGAAACCACCCGTCCCTTGTGAATGCCGACTTGGTCGCCTTCTCATTCTTGTAATAGCCTGCAAAGACATTGTCCCCCTTGATAAGAATCTCGCCGGGGATGTTGAGAGGATCTCTGGAATCTATCCTGACAGACATTCTGGGAGCCGGCTTTCCGCAGGAATAGAGGCGGGTACAGTCACTGGGGGCAAAGGTGACGATGGGAGCGCACTCCGTCATACCATATCCCACCGTATAAGGGAAATTCATCTTGCTCAACAGCTGCTCGGCTTCCCGGCTGAACGGGGCTCCTCCTATTATGACCTCCTTGAACCTGCCGCCGAAAGCCTCCTTCAATCTGCCGTTTATCTTGCCGAGAACTATATGGTCGGCAACGGGAATATTCATCAGAAGTTTGGCCGCCCCCTTGTTGATTGCAGGCAGGACAATGTTCTTGTAGAGTTTCTCTACAATGATAGGTACGGTTATGATAACGTCCGGCTTTACCTTGCTGAAGGCTTCCAGCAGAATTCTGGGGCTGGGAAGTCTGGTGAGGAAATGAACGTGAGCACCGATGGTCATTTCAAAGAGGAACTCGAACATCATACCGAACATATGGGCTGTCGGCAGAATCGAGAGCATATTGGACGTATTGTCCATCTGCGGCTCCACCTCAGTGGCGAACAGGATGTTGGAAAGCAGCGCCCTAAATGGAATCATCACACCTTTGGAGAAGCCCGAAGTGCCTGAGGTATAGCTTATTAGTGCAAGGTCTGACGGCCTGTCACGAAAATAGTCGATATCCTCCTCAGAATAGCCGTGGGAATATTTATCCTCAAACTTGCTGTCAATCCGGTTGCGGAGAGTGACAATGGAAGATTTGTTGGATAATACTATCTCATATCCCGGATACCGAATCACCGCATCAAGAAAAGAGAAATCCTCATACTGAAGATTCTCCCAGATCGGACCCCCGACAAAGAAAAGTTTCGCCTCGGAATGCTCGACCAGATGAGCGACGTTGGCCGGCTTGAATTCGTGGAGTATCGGTACGGCCACGGCTCCGTACGTCACAGTGGCAAGATATGTCACAGCCCAGTATATCTGATTGCGGGAGCAGATGGCAATCTTGTCACCTTTCCTGATGCCGGCTTCCTTGAAGAAGAGATGCAGCCAAGCAATCCTTGTAGCCAGTTGCCCGTAAGTGAGCGTTTCGCCCCCGTAATCGGACAATGCCGGACACATCCAATTCCGTCTGAAACTCTCTTCAAACAGCTTGTTGACTGATTTGATATTTGATGTCAATCCTATCATTCAAAAAACCTGTAATTCGCAAATATGGGAATAATGTCCGTCTTTCGCAACAAGAAATTCGTGATTCTCCTCCTTTCAGCGCTTTCCGGGCCTACCGGTGCCTGCGGGCAAGTTCGGATTCGAGTTCCGGGACGTTTACATCCATCTGCTCCAAAAGGACAAGGAAATGGTATATGAAATCACAGGCTTCATAGACGAACCGGTCCCTGTTTCCGCTTACGGCTTCAATTATCATCTCTGCACACTCCTCCCCCACTTTTTTGGAGATTGTCTTTGCGCCCTTGATGAAAAGTCCCGTAGTGTATGAATCATCCGGCATCTGTTCGTGGCGTTTACGGATAAGGTCTGCGAGGGTACGGATGAACCCTTCATCCTCAAAAGAGTCGAAGCAGGCCGTGGTTCCCCGATGGCAGACAGGCCCGGACGGGACAGTCTTTATCAGAATTGTATCATTGTCACAATCGGGATATATCTCACATACTTCAAGATAGTTGCCGCTTGTCTCCCCTTTTGTCCAAAGCGTATTGCGGGAGCGGGACCAGAAAGTGACGCGACCTTCGGCAAGAGTCCTTTCAAAAGCCTCTTCGTTCATATAACCCAACATCAGCACTTTGAGGGTGTTCACATCCTGAACAATTACAGGCAGCAGTCCGTCGCCGGTTTTCTTCAAATTAAAATCACTGAATTTCATATTCCAATTATCTGACGTTTATTCCCCGTTTTACAAGTTCGCTTTTCAATTCAGGGATAGTGATTTCCCCGTAATGGAAGATGCTGGCGGCCAAAGCGGCATCGGCTTTTCCGACAGTGAGCACCTCGGCAATATGGTCAATGGACCCTGCACCCCCGGACGCGATAATCGGAATGCTGAGCATATCCGCCAACCGGGCATATTGTTCACAGGCATACCCTGCTTTGGTACCGTCGTGGTCCATTGAGGTGAAAAGTATCTCTCCCGCACCCCTTTCCTGAACCTCACGAGCCCAGGAGAAGAGTTCCAGTTCAGTAAACCTGCTGCCGCCGTGGGTGGCGACGCGCCATCGTCCTGAGATATATCCGGCGTCTATTGCGCAAATAACGAACTGGCTGCCATATTTCGAAGCGATTTCGGTAATCAGTTCCGGACGCGCAACAGCCGCGCTGTTGAGCGAAATCTTGTCGGCACCGTTGTCCAGAAGCCTTGAGGCATCTTCGAGTGATGAAATTCCGCCTCCGACCGCAAACGGAATATTGATGCCCAAAGCAATTCTTTCCACCAAAGCCGTGAATGTATGACGTTCCTCTCTGGAGGCGCTTATATCAAGATAGACAAGCTCATCCGCGCCTTCCTCACCATAGCGCACACCCATTTCGACAGCATCGCCCACTTCGCGCAATCCCTCGAAATTCACGCCCTTTACAACCTGTCCGTTCCTCACATCGAGACAGGGTATTATCCTTTTTGATACCATTGTTTTATCTCCTCAAGAGAAATCCTGTTTTCATATATGGCCTTCCCTACAATCACCTTTTTCTCGCCCTGCCTGTCAAGACGCTCTATGTCTGCCATGGACGATATCCCTCCGCTTACCGTGAAACACACCGAAGGGAACTCCCTGCGAAGATCCGCATACAGGTCGAAAGAGGGGCCGCAAAGCATCCCGTCCCTTGATATGTCGGTGCATATCACCTGTTCAAGCCCGGAAGACAACAAGCGGTTTACAAGGGATGATATCGTCACGGAAACTGTTTCAAGCCATCCGTTGACCGCAATCCTCCCCTCCTTCACATCGGCTCCAAGAATCATTTTTCCGGCACCGAACAGAGTCATCCACTGTCCGAAAAGCTCCGGGTTAACAGCAGCCACGCTACCCACTATGGCGTGGGAGGCACCTGCGTCAAACACAGACGATAGCGCTGCGGCGGTTTTGACACCGCCCCCCCACTCAAGTTCCACATTCACCCGGGAAGCCACCTTCTCAAGAGTGGAAAGATTCCTCGGAGCGCTGGCTTTGGCTCCATCAAGATCCACCAGATGGATGCGTTTCACGCCGCAATCGGCATAAGCGGCAGCCATATCCGAAGGAGAGGCGTCATACATCTTACGGCTGGCGTAATCTCCCCGGGAAAGACGCACGCAGTGTCCTTCGATAATATCGATTGCTGGAATGATTTCTATCATAGAGCAAGAAAATTACGGAGTACAGCCTCTCCGGCCGGACCGCTCTTCTCGGGGTGGAACTGAGTGCCGTAAAAGTTTTCATACCTGAGAGCTGCGCTGAAAAATGCCTCTCCGTGGCGGCAGGTGGCAATAGTGTCAGGGCAGAGTTGCGGATAGAAGGAGTGAACATAGTAAAAACTGCCTCTTTTTTCCACGCCGGTGAAGAGTTTGCCTTCCATATTGGATGTCACGTTCCAGCCCATATGCGGAACCTTGGCCTCGGGAGACGGCTTGAATTTATGCACTTCCGTGTCGAAGATGCCCATTCCGGCCACATTTCCCTCTTCGCTGCATCGGCACATTATCTGCATACCCACGCAGATTCCGAGGACAGGACGGCGCAAGTTACGAATAATGCCGTCAAGCCCCTTGTCCCGAAGGTCCGACATCGCCTCGGCGGCATTGCCTACACCGGGCAGAATCACCCGGTCCGCGGCAACAAGATGCGCAGGGTCTGCCGTCAGTTCATATTCAGCTCCCAGACGGGCCAGGGCATTTGCCACCGACCTGATGTTGCCTGCATTATAATCCACTATCGCTATCATAATATTCCCTTGCTGGATGGGAGTTCATAACTGAAAACATCTCTGCGTACAGCCTGGCGGAGAGCGCGGGCAAATCCCTTGAACACCGCTTCCGCTTTATGGTGGGTGTTTTCACCCGCAGCCTCTATGCGCAGATTGCAGCGGGCGGAATCGCAGAAGGACTTGAAGAAGTGCCGGAACATCTCCGTAGGCACATCTCCCACATACTCGCGATTGAATTCTACGTTCCATACAAGTTCGCTCCTTCCACCGAAGTCCAGCAGGACAAGCGCCGCACATTCGTCCATAGGAAGACAGAATCCATATCGGTCAATGCCCCTCTTGTCTCCCAGTGCAATGCGGAAGGCCTCGCCCAGAGCAATTGCCGTATCCTCGACAGTGTGATGTTCATCCACCTCAAGATCGCCTTTGCACAGTATCGTAAGTCCAATACCCCCGTGATGCGGAATCTGAGAGAGCATATGATCGAAGAATTTAAGGCCGGTATCTATCCCGGAGGGGCCTCCGTCAAGGTCCAACCGGATGCTGATGTCCGTCTCCGACGTCTTGCGGGCCACCTCGGCCGTACGCTCTGTCCGGCGTATTTTCTCGACAGCCTGAGGCCAGGTGCATACTCCCTCCGACTCATTCTCTGCAATAAGAATACCTTTGGCTCCGAGATTGCGGGCCAGTTGGAGATCCGTTTCACGATCACCTATCACCCAGCAGGCCGGCAGGTCGTATGAAGAATCAAGATATTTCCCAAACATTCCGATGCCGGGCTTGCGTGTGTCCAGCCCATCTTCAGGGAAACTGCGGTCAATCAGAATATCATCAAACACAACCCCCTCGCCTTCAAGAGTTTCCAGCATCTTGTCCTGTACGGACAGGAAAGTCTCTTCAGGAAATGAAGCCGTCCCGAGCCCATCCTGATTGGAGACCATAACCAATTCATAGCCAAGGCCTGACAAAGCTCTCAGGCCGGAAATCGCACCCGGTACCCAGGACATCTTCTCAAGCGAATCAATCTGTTCATCAAAAGGTTCGCGCAGGATGGTACCGTCCCTGTCAATAAATATTGCTCTTTTCATATTCTCCAAGTGATTTGAGAAGTCTCCCGTTCTCCGCGGCAAGGCCGACGGTAATGCGCAGACATCCTTCGCACCCTTTCACCCGGCTGCGGTTCCGTACTATGATACCGTCCTTCACCAGCCAGTCATACAGTCCGTCGGGGTCTGCCACCCTGATCAGGACAAAATTGCTCCGACTGGGATAGACCTTCTCTATACATTTGTATTTCAACAAATTATCCAACACACGGCCACGTTCACGACATATTTCGGCAACTTCATCTTCTATTCCCTTCCCGAGAAGCTCCAACGCCTCCCTTTGGGCTGCGCCCGAGATGTTGTAGGGATATTTCACATTGTTCATCAATTCGATAATCTGCCTGTCGGCAAAAGCCATTCCTATCCTCAGGGCAGCCATTCCCCGGGCTTTTGAAAGAGTCTGGAGGACAACGATGTTCGGGTAATCGACGATATATTCCGACATTGAAGCCGAGGCACTGAAATCGATATATGCTTCGTCTATGACCACTATTCCATCGAATCTGCGCGCAACATCAAGCATATCGGCGGGTTCAAAGGAGTTGCCGGTGGGATTATTAGGACTGCAGATGAATATTGCTTTTGTGTTTATGTCACAGGCTTCCAACAGAGCATCAGCGTTGAAGGAGAACTCTTCCCCGAGTTGGACGGGACGATATTCCACATCGTTGATAGCCGCCGCCACCTCATACATTCCGTAAGTGGGAGCCACAGCCACGACATTATCCATGCCAGGATTACAGAATATCCTGTAAATCAAATCTATAGCCTCATCACTGCCGTTTCCCAAAAAAATATTGTCCTGCAGGATTCCCTTTATTTCAGAGATTCTGGCCTTCAAGGCTTTCTGTCTGGGATCGGGGTAGCGGTTCCAGGAGTTGGCATACGGAGATTCATTGGCATCGAGCCAGGTGTCGGCGCTCCCCTTGAAATCATCACGCGCCGTGGAATACGGAGCAAGGCTCCGAATGTTCTTGCGTACAAGTTTCTTTATGTCCGTTATCATACTTTCACTCATTTACAGAAATACGTACTTTCACAGCGTTGGCATGGGCCTGAAGGCCCTCAGCCTCGGCCATCGGAACAATCGTTTTTCCGAGCGAAGACAGCCCCTCCCGTGAAATTTCCTGAATGGTCATCTTCCTGAAAAAACTGTCCATATTCACACCGCTGAAGGCTCTTGCCCATCCGCAGGTCGGCAGAGTATGATTGGTGCCGGAAGCATAATCTCCGGCACTTTCAGGCGTATATGCCCCCACGAACACACTGCCGGCGGCGGTAATCCGGTCCGCCACAGGCCAGGCGTCATCCAGAGATATTATCAGATGCTCCGGGGCATATTCATTGGCGAAATCCACTGATTCATCCATCGGAAGAATCAGGATGCGGCTCTTTTCAAGGGCACAGGAAGCAATCTCACAGCGTCCAAGTGTCTTCAACTGTTTTTCCAGTTCGAGTTCAACCTCATCGGCGAGTCTTTCGCTGTCAGTGGCCAGAATCACCTGACTGTCCCTCCCGTGCTCGGCCTGTGACAGAAGATCCGCCGCCACAAAGGCTGGATTGGAATTGCCATCCGCTATAACCATCACCTCAGACGGGCCGGCAGGCATATCCACCGCCACACTTGAGGCACCGAGAATCTGCTTTGCCACGGTCACGTACTGGTTGCCGGGACCGAAAATCTTGTCAACTTTCGGCACGGTCTCCGTCCCGAGTGCCATAGCGGCAATAGCTTGTGCCCCTCCGATTCGGAAAATGCGGTCTATGCCACAATATGATGCGGCATAAAGGACCTCAGGGGCGATGATGCCGTTTTGTGACGAAGGAGTGCAGAGAATTATTTCGCGACATCCGGCAAGTCTGGCCGGTATGGCCAACATAAGGACAGTTGAGAAAAGAGGTGCAGTACCTCCGGGGATATAGAGTCCCACCCTTTCTATCGGAACCGGCCGCTGTATGCAGCGCACTCCCGGTGCCGTCTCCACCTCTATTTCGTGAGGAATTTCGGCTTCGTGGAATTTCCGGATATTTTTTGCCGCCTCGGCCATTGCATCTCTGACTTCCGGAGAAACGCTCTCCCGTGCCGCGGCAATTTCCGCTTCGCTCAGTTCAAGATTCCCGCACGAACGCCCGTCAATTTCAGAAGCGATGGCACAGATTGCCTCATCGCCCCCCCTGCGGACTCTCTCTATTATCTGCACAACCCTTTCCCGGACTCCGGTATCGGCATCCGATGGCCTGAGGCACAGTTCCTTCCACAGGCCGCGGTCAGGGTTGACATATCTGTTCATCTTCATTTTTAAGGTATTATCTTATCAACACTCAATATCAGCAGGCCTTCGGCTCCTATCGCCTTGAGCTGGCGGACT
Source organism: Bacteroidales bacterium (assembly GCA_045617505.1). Classification (GTDB taxonomy): domain Bacteria; phylum Bacteroidota; class Bacteroidia; order Bacteroidales; family UBA932; genus Cacconaster. The sequence continues at coordinate 62,880 of JAZLIS010000107.1, forward strand.
TTCTCCCATAGTTCATCCTCATTGACAACCGAATGGAGAGAGCACCACCCTTTGGCTGCAAGGGGCATTACTGTAGGGCTGCGCATTGCGGGGAGAATCCGGATTGCTTCGTCGATAGCATTGTCGGGCAGGTTCATCAGAATATATTTCTTGCCACGGCTCACCTTGACAGAATCTATGCGGAAAAGTATTTCGTTCAAACACTCCTGTTCATCTCCGCTGAGATCCCCTTCTGATATCAGGACAGCTTCGGAGAAGAAAACCTTCTCAACCTCAACCAAACCGTTGGAAACCAAGGTCCCCCCCGAAGAGACAATATCGAAGATACAGTCCGCTATTCCCGCCGCAGGGGCAATCTCGACAGAACCGGTGATAATCTCGACAGAGGCCTTGACATTGTTTTCTCTGAGCCATTTGTCGAGGATGACAGGATATGACGTGGCTATTCTTTTTCCGTTGAACCATTGCGGTCCGGTGTATTTTTCACTTTTCGGCACTGCCAGACTGATCCGGCAGCCGCCGAATCCGAGCTTTTTCAAAACCTTTACGTCAAAGCCTTTCTCCACCACTTCATTGAGCCCCACGATTCCGAGCGATGCCATACCTGATGACACCACTTGCGGGATATCGTCATCGCGCATATAAAGTACTTCGATAGGGAAATTGGAAGCTTTTGAGAGAAATTTACGTCTGGATTCGTCCACCTTGATGCCTATTTCTGACAGCAGTTCCATACTCTGCTCATTCAGCCTGCCTTTCGATTGAATTGCTATTCTCAACATATCTTTTAAATTTATACTATCCTGATTCCGATCATTCAAAACCCTGCAGTCTGCACAGATGGGAATAGAGCCCCTCTCTTGCTACAAGGCTCTCGTGAGTCCCCTCTTCCTGAATGGAGCCGTCCTTAAGAACTATTATATTGTCCGCGTGTTTGATTGTGGAGAGGCGGTGGGCAACGATGACACACGTCCTGTTGCGCATAAGTGCGGCCAGAGCCTCCTGGACCAGATGTTCGCTCTCCGTGTCAAGGGACGAGGTAGCCTCGTCCAGAATCAGAATCGGCGGATTCTTGAGGACAGCGCGCGCTATCGCTATCCGCTGCCGCTGACCACCGGAAAGCTTCATCCCCCGGTCACCGATATTGGTCCTGTAACCCTGGGGAAGTTCGGATATGAATCCGTCGGCATTTGCAGTTCTGGCAGCCGCAATAACCTGCTCTTCAGAGATATCCTCCCGTCCGAAAGCAATGTTGGCGAAAACGGTGTCATTGAAGAGAATCGTCTCCTGCCCCACTATGCCCATCAGCGAAACAAGGTCCGAAAGTTTCATTTCACGGATATCCCTCCCGTCCAATGTCACGGAACCTGAATCGACGTCACGGAACCTCGGAATCAGATCCGCTATCGTGGATTTGCCCGCACCTGAAGGGCCCACAATAGCTATGGTCTTACCTTTGGGCACAGAGAAACTTATATGCCTGAGCACAGGGCCGTTTCCGTACGAGAAATTTACATCGTTGAATCTCAGTTCCTTCTCAAAAGAGGTCACCCTCTCCGATCCGTCCTCAATCTCCGGTCTGGCATCAAGTATGGCGAATATCCTCTCTCCGGAAGCAAGTCCTTTCTGGATACCGGCGTATGAGTTTGCAATTGCCTTGGCCGGTTCCAGCACCTTCCAATAGAACATTATATAGACGATGAACTGCTGCCAACCCATCCCGAGCTGCCCGTGGATATTGAGCCATCCGCCATAAAAAAGCACCACCGCGGCTATCGTGATTCCGAGAAACTCCGATGTCGGGGAAGCCATTTCCTGCCTGTTGGACACCTTCCTGACAACTTTCCTGTGGTTTTCATTCACCTCCTCGAACCGGGAGGAGATGTAGCCACCGGCACCGAAAGCCTTGATTACGCGAAGTCCGCTCACCGCCTCCTCGAAATGACTCACAATCGACCCCATAAGGTCCTGAGCCTCCTTGCTGCCGGAACGCATACGACGGGTGAGTCTAGTCACGAAGATGGCACATACGGGAAGTGCCACGAGGCTCACCGCGGTAAGACGCGGCGACATATAGAAAAGCATCGCAAGAAAGCCCAACACCAGCAATGGCTCCCTCATGACAATATGGAAACTGCCGGCCACACTGTTCTGGACCTCATTTACGTCATTGGATATACTGGAGAGGAGGTCACCTTTCCGTCTGTCACTGAAATATCCTATATCAAGTCCGCTCATCTTCCTGAAGAGGTCAGCCCTGATATTTTTCATAAGGCGGGTCTTCATACCAACCAGAATCCTGCCGGAAAGGTAGCGGCAGAGGTTACAGACGAAGCAGGAAACGACTATTGCGGCACAGACAAAGAGAAGGGCCCACACCATCCCACGATGCAGGGCCACGGAAGAGAGGGCATACCCGAACAGTGCCGAGAAATAGTCCACGCTGAACTCGAAATCCGGCAGAACCCTTTCCGCCGCTACTCCTCCGTTGTCGAACAACACTGTCAGCAGAGGTCCGAGCAAGGCATAGTTGATGATGCCGAAGAGAAGGGAAAGAAGAGACAAAATGAGATACGGAGGCCAGTATCTGGAGTACGGCCTGCCGTAAGACAATATCCTTCTGAAAGTCTTCATTGCAAAGGACAAAATTAAAATCTGTTTTGCAATGTTCCAAAAAGATGGGGAGAAAAAGAAGCCCGTAGGGGCAGCTATTTATCTTATATGAAATAATTGTTTTTCAACCAATATTTGAAAAGCGGATCCTGAATTTCAGTCTGATTGGGGAATGATGTCGTTATCTCTTTTTTCTCCAGAGTTTTTCTTATGTTTTTGACGTTGGCGGCGGTGCCGACCTTGTAATTGTTTACCAATTCTGTCGAAGAAAATTTCGTCACGCCGTTACAAAGAGCCCGTAGAAATTCGCTCTGAGTGGACGTGAGCGATTCAACCGTTTGTATGAATATCATGCTCAACTGGTCCAGAAGCCCGGAGAAAGCCATATCCACTGTCTCTTTCGTACAAATGTTGTCAGTCCTGAACCAAGCGAGTTGGGCCAACTGCTGTACGTAATATGAATGGTTCTCCACAAGATTCACCAGATATTCGGCAGTGTCCGAGGATATTGACTTTCCTGTTGAACGGAACCTGTCAGTTATGAAATTCACCCAGTTTTCCGTACTTATCTTCTTGAGATAGAACATATCGCCGAATTTGTACAGAGGCATCTTGGGATTGCCTGCCAGCTCGGTCATCATATTGAATTTGGAACCGAACAGGCAATAGGCCACTTTGTCGTGCCTTTGCCAGGCAGCTCTCAGCATTCTCTGGAATGCAAGGGAATCATCGTATTCAGTTATTACCTGAAATTCGTCTATGCAGACAATAACTTTTTTCCCTTTTCTTTCAGCCAACTCCTGAGGCATATCGAGGATATTCGGGCAGTACTCTTTTGAATTGCCGTGCTCGAGAGATATTCTCAATTCAACAGGAAAAATGCTTTTGTTGCCGAGAAGAATTTCTGTTCGGATATTGGATGGCAACACTTCGGAAATGAACTGCCTCAGTTCGGAATGATTGTCAAAAGCACGGGCAACACTTTTGGCATATCCTTCAAGAAATGCTTCCTGTGTCTTGAGGTTGAAGACATCAAGGGAGACGAAGATGTACTCATCACTTGCCTCCCGTAACATCTCAATGGCTTTGTTCACCATAGATGATTTGCCCCATCTTCTTGGAGAAATGATGGTGGTGTTTGTCAGAGCCCTGAAATTGCTGTTCAGATGTATTACATCCTCTACTCTGTCCGTATAGTTTTCACCTGTAACGATTCGTCCGTAGTTGAAAGGTATTTCCATCACTTAGAAGCTGTTTTGAAATTTTTGGCTAAATTATTAAATGTTTTTATTTAATACAACTTTATTTAATATGATTTTATTAAGGGATGCAAAATCGAGTAGGAGGAAAACGAAGTAGTTTTCTTCCTACTTTTGTTTTCCGTTATCTCCATAAAAGTCTGCACTCCTGCTTGCCTTTCGGCTCGCCTGCGAGGCCTCTCCAGTTATGGACGTACTCTTTCCATCTTATGTCTGCCCGATTTACCTTGGATGATTCGGATAGTTATCGGACTTTGACTTCCTTTGCAGTCTTGTCCTCATCCGTAGGCCTTGTATCGGGTTTCTGTCCGTCAGACCAGATGTTTGCCGCCGGCTTCCTTCAGATTCCACCTCGCGGCGGACACCCTTGCCCTTGGCTGTAACCTTCCCACTATCAGGGCGGTTTGGGGACTTTCACCCGTTAGAGTACGTTCGTGCTGGACGAACAGAGGATTTCCCCTTTCTCGGGAAAATCCTCTTCAAGAAAATTATTCAATGGATTGACGATTGGTTAATCCACTGTGAAAACATCCCAGCCATAAGACCAGATTGCCAGTTTTCCTTCAGCATTCCTGTTGCGGTAGATCATGCAGAACTCAGCTTCTCCGTCTTCTTCGTACCAAGCGCTCATCCTTTCGTCAGCGCTCTGATCAGAGTCGAACTCAGCTACATATATTGCTTCACCGGCAGCCGTAGTGTAACCTGTGTCAAACCTGGGCACCGTGATAATACCTTCTGCATCCATAGAGAACACCATTTCTGTCTCGTTGCCCCAAGGTGAGAACTTGTAGGTTCCCTCGTGATTGACATCTTTGTAAAGAGTCGTCTTTTGGGAGGCGCCGAAAACGGATTTAGGATCTTCTCCCTGATTCACCTGAACACCGAATTCATAGGTACCGGTGCAAACGGCTTCCCACTTGGGAGGGAACACGATTGCGGGTTTGCACTCCTCGTCTGAAAGAACTCCTTCCCAGTTGTCGGCAACGTCCCACCATACGCGGTTATTGACATCGTCAACTCCACCGGAGAGCTGCTTGACAGCCTCGACATAATTGTCGTAGTTGTAGGCGATATCGCTGTCGGCATAGAAGCCGAGACGATAAGGATAGTGAGTCTTGCCATTGTTCTTGGCACCGGGGCCAACCGGCATATGAGGGATATCGAGACGTCTCCAGTCAGACCATGCCTCGACACCATGTGCAAGATAACCTGCAATCCAACGCTGGATAGCAATCTGCTCAAGTCCATTTGCGGGATTATAGGCCACTGCCTCTGATTTTACATAATCGTCTGCGCCACTGGCTCCCCATGAAGCGAAAGACGCTTTGATACCAGCCTCATAGAGAGTCTTTGCATCAGCGGAAATCCATCCCCTGTATGCTGCTTCGGCCTCATCAAGGAGAATTTTTGCAGCCGGGATGATGGGAACGGTCGAGTTCTGCTGAGACAGGCTCTGAGGGAAGCTGCAGCAGCAGGATGTCCATTCTGCAACGGCATTGTTGTCAACAAGACCGAAGGGCACGCCGTAGAATGAATCGTGAGAATCCCTGGGGAATATTTCAGGGTCACGGGTTCCGCGATAACCTTCGATGTCGAAATACTTGAACATACGGTTATCCTTGAATTTCTTCATCTGATCAACAATGAACTTGTTGGGAACAGGTGTCTTGGAGGCAGCTGAATAATCCTTGTTGCACCAATAGTAGAGCATACACCAGGTAAGGTCATCATAGGTGAATGTGAAGTCGTCTGAGGAGCTCTCCATCGCACCGTCAGCGTATGCCTTTGCGAAACGGCTCTTTCCTGTTTCAGGCGCCACGTCACAAAGTTTGATGGCAAGGCACATACGCAGGGAAGCGTTGAATTTCTTCCATTTTGCGATGTTTCCGTCATAGAGGATGTCCGCGCCGGAAAGGCTGCCGCCCTCATCAAACTGGGTGTATGCAGCGCAGAGCATTTCGTCGAGCTGCTTGTACACGCTTTCCTGTGAGTCATATTTAGGAGTCCAGTTGTCCTCTGTCTCACCCTTGAATGCCTCTGAAAGGACAATGGGGCCGATGATATCGGTAAGAGACATATAGTAATAGGCGGAAAGGGTCTTCGCTGCGGCAATCTGGTTGGCTGCAGAGCCGAATTTGGCAACGCTGACAAGATCCTTGGTTTCGGGATCCTCGTTCAACTTGATTATAAGGTCAAGATTCTTGAGGGGATAAAGATAAATCTGCCTGATATCCGAATAGGTGATGGTATTTCCCAGAGGTCCGTACTGGTTGTTTTTGGACTCTGAAAGATATCCCGTCCACTCCTGCTGCCAGACATCGTATGCGTTTTCTGCATTGCCAAGCGAGAAATAGGGAACATATTTGCAGGCATAGGTGAACATATAGTCCGTGAATGCCGTCGAAGGTTTGTTGGGATTATAGTTGATGTCGCCGAAATCTCTGAGTTTATCACATCCCGAGAAGACTACGACTGCCGCTGCCATTGCAACGAGAATAGATTTGATATTCTTCATAACTGTGATCTCCTTTTAATTAGAATGTCACGTTGATTGAAAGACCGAATGATCTGGTGGACAGAGCCTGACCACCTTCGAGATAGAAGTAGTCCGCACCGCTGATCTCAGAAGGATCGAGATTGGGGCAGGCTGAGTAGATGAGCCAAGGGTTGTTTGCAACAAATGCAAGACTTGCCTGACTGAGACCGATGCCGAGGCTGTTGAGGAATTTCTTGGAGAATTCGTATTTGAGGGAAACTTCACGGAGTTTCACGTAAGTACGGTCAAAAGCCCAAGAATCGTTGTCATAGTATGCCTCGTTGTGGTAGTAATTGTATGCATCCGCGAAACCTGAAATAGGCTTCCCGTCGGCATCAACACCTTCGAGCCATACACCACCGCCGCAAGCGACAGGCTCACGTTCGTTGACTCCGTTCTTGTTGATCTTGGTAGTACTTGCGAGCAGACCGGAACCGGTTCCCCACATATTGGTCCAGGAGTAGAACTTTCCGCCGACCAGATAGTCAAGAGATGCGTTGAGAGTAAAATTCTTGAAACGCAGGTTGGTTGACAGACCACCGGTGAACTTGGGCTGGACGTTTCCTACAACTTCCTCTTTGCCCCGTTCATAAACGGGTCTGACTTCACCCCACGCGTTGTTGCCTTTCTGAAGAATCATCTGACCATTATTATCGCGCTTCGCACGTGAACCGGAAGAAAGGACACCGATAGGCATACCTTCGATGGCTTTCAGATAGAATTCATCATAGAATTTCGTCCAGTAGATGGTGTATTGTTCGTCGGGGTTTTCAGGGTCGCAGAAATCCACAAGCATGTTGTTGTTCTTCGCCCAGTTGGCCGAGATATTCCAGGTCCAGTCCTTGGTGGCTACCGGAGTGCCTCCAAGCATAATTTCAATACCCTGGTTGCGGACAAGACCGGCATTCACTATTTTCAAATTGTAACCGGACTGTGCAAGCGCGCTGGCCTCAATGATATTGTTCCTGGTGTTCTTGCGATAGATGTTGATATCTCCGTAAAAACGATTCTTGAACATCTTGAATTCAGTACCGATTTCGTATGAAGTGGAGATTGTCGGTTTGATGTTGGGATTGACCTGAGTTGTGGACTGAGCCATTGTCGGCATATTATGAGTCTTCTTACCGATGGAATAGGTGGGATATACGTTGTATGCATTTATGGTAGAACCCACCTGTGCGAGAGAGCCTCTGATCTTCCAGAAATTGAGCCAGGGAGCATTTATGAGTTTGCTGGCCATGAAGGAGAGTGAACCTCCACCGTAGAGATATGCATTGTTGGCATTGGGAAGGCGGGAGTCTATGTCATAACGGATTGAACCGTCGAGATAAATCAGGTCATCCCAGCCTATGGTGGCAGTACCGAAGAAAGAGCGTGTCTTGAAATGCTGCTCCTCGTTGCTTGCGCTGTAGGTACTGTTGGACGCCGCGAGATTGTAATAATCCATAATGCTCAATCCACCGTTGGTGTTCGAAGACATCTGCTTGTAGTTATAGGCTCTCTGCTCTGCGAATACGGCAGCCTCGACTGAAAGGCGGCTGTCTACAAACTGGTCGCTCCAGGTAATGTACTCTTGAAGTGTGAAGTCATTGGACTGGCTCTGGCTGGTCGCAAAACCGTCAGTCCAGTTTATGGAACCATAGCCGTACTTGTTTTCCGCCTGATATGCATTGATCAGGTTGTTCGCCTTCACACCCAACCTGATGTTGAGGGGAAGATTTGCATAGACGTCACCGGCAATCAGGTGATAGTTGTTGGTAGAGTACCTGTTGTAATTGAACTGAGTACCATAAGGGTTGTCGTGGAAGTTGGCCGTGAGGACATCAGGAGACTGAATATTCCACGTGTTCCAAGAGCCGTCCGGCTGGAGGTAGTCGAAGTAATCCTTGATGTTGACGTTGGTCTGGCCCCACTGGGTGAAGTCGCAGACCGTGTTACCGTCTGCAGAATAGCCTTCCGTAGCCGCGTTCTGGTTCTTGCGCAGACGATAGCGGTAGCTGACGTCGACGTTGAGCCACTTTGCGGGCTTGAAGGAGGAGTTGACGCTGAATGACCTGCGTACAGCCTCCGAATTGTAGATGACACCTTCGCGGTTGACATTGGTGAATGCCACGCGTACGCTGAAATCCTTTACAGACTTTGAGAATGCGACATTTGTGGTGTGCGTCCACGCATTGCGCGCTATGTCATTGAGGTTGAGCGCTGCCTGCCAAGGCTCGGCCTTGCCGAATTTGGGCGAGGTTTCGAACCATGAGATAGCGGGGCGTACCATAGTTTTGCCGTCATAGCGGGGACCCCAGTTCTCATCCATATCATAGTCCATAGCATATGTGCCGTCACCAAGGTTGTAGTCTCTGAACAAGTGTTCGGCAGATGTGTAGTCATAAGTATCCGCGCCATTTTCATAAGCCTCTGCCGTAACGCTGGCCGCAGTGGAACCGCCACCATAAAGATTATTGAAATTCACGTGGTTATAAGGCATTTCGAGGCTTGTGGTGTGGGAGAACTCCAATGTGGTGCGTCCTTCCGCTGCCTTCTTTGTGGTTACGATGATTGCACCATTGGCACCACGAGAGCCATAAAGAGCTGTTGCAGAGGGACCTTTGAGTACGTTGATGCTCTCCACATCCTCCATGTTGATGGCACTCGCCGAGGCGATGGTTCCATCAATGACGTAGATAGGAGCATTACCCTGAGCGTCAGAGTATGAGGTAGCACCGCGGAGCACAATATAACCTTCATCGAAGGTGGAACCTGCCTTGCCCCAGAATTGGGCACCGGCAATCTTACCTGCGAGAGAGTTGGCCATGTCTGAGGAGTGAGTCACGGTAATATCCTCCGAATTAAGCTTTTGAGCAGAATATCCTACTGCTTTCTGCTTGCGGGTGAGGCCCTGTGCCGTAACGACAACTTCATCGAGTGACTCTGCACTGGGCTCGAGAGCGACATCGATTTTGGTGCGTCCATTGACAGCAATCTCGACATCCTTGAAACCGATGGTTGTAAAACCAAGCGTTCCATCCGGAGCTACAGTTACACTGTACCTTCCGTCCGCATCAGCTACTACACCCTGAGGAGTGCCTTTGATGAGGATGGCAGCTCCTGACAGAGGCTCCCCTGTGGAAGCATCCGTAACAGTTCCCGTGACGGTAATTGTCTTCTGTGCAAAAGCTGCAACTGAGACTACCATCAGAAAAGCTGTCAAAACTAGTCTGAATCTTTTCATACGATAAATTTTAGGTTAATAAATATAGGTTAGTTGAATTTCCAATCGGAAACGGAGTATCTGTGGCCCAGATACTCCACGCCGCGAGTTGCGCAATACGCGAGTCACTCGCGTCCGCGCAACTTTGATTTTTCCAACAAAACGTAAATCTTATAACCGGAGCAAGGATTACTTTTTTTTGTAAGAAGGATTCCCTATCCTTGTCCCGTCAAAATCAAAAACTGAAAGGACTATGAGAAAGGAAAAGAAAGATTACTGGGATGGACTTCCATACGTGGGGAGGTACGTTGACATTATGTTTGACCGCGGCTTCAAGCGCATTTTCGGGAAAGAGTCCAACAAGGACCTTCTGATCAGCCTTCTGAACGAGATTCTGCCCGAGCTCAGGATTCGGGACCTGACATTCATCAACACGGAGCGGCAGGGCCTTTCGATAGAGAGCAAGAACTCGACCTTCGACGTCTATTGCACGACGGACGACGGAACGAAGGTCGTTGTGGAGGTGCAGGTGAAGAACCAGCACAACTTCGCGGAGAGGGCGCTTTACTATGCCAGCCTGCCGATACTGGACATCCTGAACTCCGGTGACGATTACCGCTTTCCCCCGATATACGTGGTGGCTCTGCTCGACTTCGAGATAGAAAGACACCCCGAGGGAGAGGAGGAAAACTATGAATACCGGTACTCGATACGAGAGGACAGGACAGGGTCCCTGTTGACGAACGCCCTCCACTTCGTGTTCATCGAGATAGGAAAGTTCAGGAAAACGGAGAAAGAACTTGTGACAAACAAGGAAAAGTGGTACTTTTGTTTCCGCGAGATGCACCGTCTGGACGGGATGCCGAAAGAACTGAAGACAAAGCTCTTCGAGAGGCTGTTCCACGTGGCGGAGGTGGCGTCGCTGCCGAAGGAAGAACAAATAGAATACATCAAGGAAATGAGAACCGAAAGAGACACCAGAAACCAGATTGTATATGCCCGGGATATGGGCATTCTTGAAGGAGAAGCAAGAGGCAGGGCAGAAGGCGAAGCCAAAGGAAAAGCTGATACAGCCTTGGCCATGCTCGCAAACGGCCTCGACATCGCTCTGGTCTCCAAATGCACCGGCCTGTCCGAACAGCAGATTCAGGAGTTGCAAAAACCGTAGAGAAATCACAAAAAGATTGGAAACAGAGGGACACCCG
>JAZLIS010000108.1:0-16209 GCA_045617505.1 Bacteroidales bacterium
TGGACGAGTGATACGTTGTGATGGATATATCCTGTCTGGCAATCCTCCCCACTAAAGTGGGTCCCCTCCCTCTTCGGGAGCCAAAGTTGCCAGACAGGATATATCCATCACAACACCGGGAAAATAATTACATAACCGCAGATTATGAGGTTGGCGTCTTCGTCCTCCGTCCTCCCTCCGTTCATCCTCCGCTGTTTCTCCGTTCTGAAGCGGAGAAATAGCGGAGGTAGAGCGACCTTGGCACGAACCTGCTTCGAAGTTGCTGTCAAGAGAGGCATATCTGTGTTTTCGATGTCCAGAGTAATGACGCTCGATATGTGGGACAACTATTGCTCATACCAACTCATCAGGAAAGATATTCGGCAATCTCTTCAACGTGGAGCATTGTGATTGTTTCCTTTCCTGCATACCTTTGAAGGTTACCGTGACCATTGCCGATATGAATTGTCATAGTGCTGCATTAATATTTAGGCAGTCATCAATTCAACTTACAAAAAAGTGGATTATTCTGTCAATATCCCCGCATTCCGAGTACAGTAATTCTCAAAAGCGCGGGCCACTATGTCATCATTCTTACTACGTACCAGCCGCTTTCCGTTGAAGATTTGTCGAAGTTCACTGAAGCGCTTGTCGGTGTCATCCTTCAGTATAATCATATGTCCTCCATGATATCCTTTACCGGAGAATGTGTTCCCATCAGGGAAACATGACAAAGAGGGGCATCCTGTCGGGTGTCCCTCTGTTTCCAATCTTTTTTTGATTTCTTTACGGTTTCTGCAATTCCAGGATCTGCTGTTCGGAGAGGCCGGTGCACTTGGAAACAAGGGCAATGCCCAGGCCGTTTGCGAGCATGGCCAAGGCATCTTCGGCTTTTCCTTCGGCTTTTCCTCTTGCTTCTCCTTCGGCAATGCCTTCTTCCCGGCCCATATCCCGGGCATACACAATCTGGTTCCTGATGTCTCTTTCCGTCGTCATTTCCTTGATGTATTTGATTCGTTCCTCCTTCGGCAGCGATTCTATCTCCGTCACATGGAACAGCCTCTCGAATAGCTTTGATTTCAGTGCCTCCGGCATCCGTTCCAGTCGGTACATTTCGCGAAAACAAAAGTACCATTTATCTTTATTTGTAACAAGTTCTTTCTCCTTTTTCTTGAACTTCCCGATTTCAATGAACACGAAATGCAGGGCATCCGTCAATTGTCTCCCTGTCCTGTCCTCACGTATCGAGTACCGGTACTCGTATGTCTCCTCCTCTCCCTCCGGGTGCCTGTCTATCTCGAAGTCTAGCAGCGCCACCACATATATCGGGGGAAATCGGTAATCGTCACCGGAGTTCAGGCTGTCCAGAATCGGCAGGCTGGCATAGTACAGCGCCCTTTCCGCAAAGTTGTGCTGGTTCTTCACCTGCACCTCCACCACCACCTTCGCCCCGTCGTCCGTCGTGCAGTAGACGTCGAAGGTCGAGTTCTTGCTCTCCAGCGCAAGCCCCTGCCGCTCAGTGTTGATGAAGGTCAGGTCCCGAATCTTCAGCTCTGGCAGAATCTCGTTCAGAAGGTTGATCAGCAGGTCCTTGTTGCTCTCCTTCCCAAAAATTCGTTTGAACCCCTTGTCAAACATCAGGTCAACGTACGTCCCCACGTATGGAAGTCCGTCCTTGTAAAATCTCTTTCCTTGTTCCATAGTTCTTTCAGTTTTGATTTGACGGGACAAGTATAAAGATTTTTCACCCGAAACTCCCATAAATCTTATAACCGGTAGCAGATTTACGATTTGTTGGAAAAATTCGTGATTCGGAGACCACTCAGAACCTGAAGCGGACATTCGCCGTCCGCCGCAAACAGCATCTATAGCCCCACCACGACGGGACGGTGGTCGGAGGCAATGGAATCCACGGGGGTGAGGGCATAGGAAGGTTTGCATCCTGTTCCGGGTCGGTTTCCTTTCCAGAGGGCGATGTAGTCGATTGTTATGGTGGGCTTGTCCGTGGGGAAGGTGCAGGCGTCGATGTCGGAGAGGATTGTAAACCTCTCCCTGAAACGGGAAAGGGTCTTCGAATCGGGGGTGTCATTCCAGTCTCCGGCAAGATAGACAGGTTTGCCGCTACCTTCGGAGAACTCCCGGAGAGCGGCATCGATGATGTCAACCGATGCCAGCCGGTCTTCCTCTGTCAGAGAGAGATGCGTGCAGCAGAAAAAAAAGTCCCCGAATTCGGCCATCAGCAGAACTCTCTCCTCCTCCCTTCCCGGCAGAGGAACACTCTTCGTGCGCAGAGGCTCTTCCACTGACAATATCCCTACGCCGTACTCCCCTCCATCGAAATCTATCGCCTTGGCAAAGACTGACTTCATACCGGTTCTGTCCGCAAGTTCCCCTGCTACGTCGGCACCGGCGGCACGCGTTGTCCCCCTGTCGAGTTCCTGAAGAGCGACCACACTTGGACGGCAGCCGGTGATGACGGCGGCTGTTCTGGAATACTGCCTCTGCCCGTCCATACCTACTCCGTTCCTCACGTTGTAACTCATCAGCACCGTATTCCCGGAACCCGTTCTGCCGCAGGAATACAGGCTGAAGGACATCAGCAGGGCAAGCGCGATATACACGATATTCTTCATATCTGCAAATCTAACTAAAATCCTGCAATTTCAGGTCACTTTTCCTTGTCTGTCACAAGTTCTTTCTCCGTTTCCCTGAACTTCCCGATTTCTTTTCGATTTGTAGGAGAAATAAGTATATTTGTAAATATGAGATTAAAATTTGCATTGATATGCGCGGCCGTGATGACGGTGTGCGTTTCCTGTGGGACCAAGTCACCTGCGGAGCCGGAGTTCACCGGATACCTTTTTGCCCATATGACCGACGAACATTACGGAAAGCTGTACTATTCCCTCTCCCGCGACGGGAAGCAGTGGCAAAGTGTGAACGGAGGAGAAATCGTTCTGGAAGATTATCTCGGCCATCCCAACATCTCCAGAGGAGCCGACCGTTTCTATATGATGGGAGTGACCACCTCGGGGGCTCTGCGCGAACCCGTACTGTGGTCCAGCGACGACCTTGTCAACTGGAACCGCAAGGATTTGAGTCGCAGTCTTTTCGATGTTTCGGCCTTCGGGTACGAGAACGAGAGCGTCTATCTTGGCGCACCCAAAATCTTTTACGACGGTGACAGCGGGAACTATATGGTTACCTGGCACGCCTACAATCCGACCGTGGGGCGTGGCAACCCTCTGTGGGAATCGATGCGCACCTTCTACATACTGACCTCCGACTGGGTGAATTTTACCGCACCACAAAGGCTCTTCGCTTTCGACGGAAAGGATGAGACAATGGCCACCATCGACGTGATTCTCAACAAGGAAGGCTCCCACTACTATGCACTTGTCAAGGATGAGCGCTGGCCGGAAACCGCCCCCACCGGAAAGACAATCAGGGTGGCATCTTCCGAATCCCTTACAGGCCCCTACTGCAATCCCGGTCCGTCCATCACGGATGCATGGGAAGAGGCCCCCGTGGCCTTGAAGAAAAATGACGGAAGCGGCTGGTATCTCTTCACGGAAAGATATATGCAAAGCAGTGACCGATATTGCTGCAGGCAGGCGGAAAGTTTCGCTTCAGACAAATGGGACCCGGTGCAGATTGTCCCTCCGACGGACGGACGCCACGGGTGCGTCATACCTGTCACTGAAGAAGAATATCAGGCAATCGCCGCGATGGGGGAACCATTTATTTAAGTTTGTTTTTATGAAAAGAATTAACGCACTACTGCTGTTTGCCTGCCTGATTGCGGCAGGATGCATCGAGTGCCAACCCCACGAAGGCACATCCGTGACCATAGAGCCGGGAGATACTCCCGAGCAGATTGCAGAGAAGGCCTCCCGGGTCCTTCCCTCTTCCCGCCAACTCTCCGCCTTGGACGACGAATTCATCGCATTCCTCCATTTCGGCCCCAACACTTTCACCGAACGTGAATGGGGCACCGGTACCGAGGACCCTGCCGTGTTCAACCTCAAGCATCTTGACACCGACCAATGGTGCAGGGTGATGAAGGATGCAGGCATCAGAAAAGTGGTTCTTACAGTAAAGCACCACGACGGATTCGTACTCTATCAGACACGGTACACGAAGCACGGCATAATGTCCTCCGGTTTTGAGAACGGGAAGGGTGACGTGCTGCGGTCATTGAGCGAGTCCTGCAGTAAATACGGCCTGAAACTCGGAGTCTACCTCTCCCCCGCCGACCTGCGCCAGATGGAAGACGACGGCCTCTACGGCAACGGCAGCCGGACGACTCTCCGCACGATTCCCAAGCAGGTGGAAGGACGTCCGTTCGCCGACAGGAGGACTTTCCAATATGAGGCCGATGATTATAATGAGTATTTTATGAGCCAGCTGTTCGAGCTGATGACGGAATACGGTCCCATCAGCGAACTGTGGTTCGACGGAGCCCATCCCAGACACAAGGGAGGCCAGCAATACAATCAGGCGGCGTGGACGGAACTCATCCGCACGCTTGCCCCCGATGCCGTAATGTTCAATGTCGAAGACATCCGCTGGTGCGGCAATGAAGCGGGCGATACCCGTGAAAACGAGTGGAACGTACTGCCTTTCAACGAAAAAGGCGGCCTCATCTCCAACATAGGAGCGGAAGATATGGGAAGCCGCGAGTTCCTCGCCGGACTGCAGGCTCCTTATACGCTGAAATACTTCCCCGCCGAAACCGACGTCTCAATCAGACACGGCTGGTTCTACCGCAACGATGACGAGCAGAGTGTACGCAGTGCCGACAATGTTTTCGATATGTACGAAAGAACCGTCGGCGGCAACACCATATTTATGTTGAACATCCCGCCCACGACAGAAGGAGTTCTGGGAGAACGTGACGTGAAGACTCTTGAAGAGGTCGGACGCAGAATCCGGGAGACATACGGAGTCAACCTCTGCAAATCTGCGCTGAAGAGACCGACCGTGGTTGGAGAAGGTCTTGAAATGAAGTTGAAGGGGTGTCAGACCATCAACCGTGTAGTCCTTGCCGAACCGATAGGACATACAGGCGAGAGAATCGAGAAATTCGCCGTTGATGCCTTCTGTGACGGACAGTGGCAGGAAGTGACGTGCGGAGGCAATGTCGGGCACAAGCGCATCGTCAGGTTCGCTTCCGTCTCAACCGACCGCATCCGAGTCCGAGTCCTGTCCAGCCGCGCACAGGCCATTCTGAGCACCTGCAGCGCCCACTTCTACAAGGAACACCCAGTCACTTTCTCCATCAGCCAGAGCAGAGACGGAATGGTAAGCATCGTCGCCGAGAACAACGTCTTCCGCACTGCCAAAAGCACTTTGTCCAGCGTCAACGTCAGCAACGAGATACACTACACCACCGACGGCACGGACCCCGATGCCTCATCGCCCATATATTCCGGGCCTTTCAAATTCGGGAACGGGGTCGTCAAGGCGGTATCCATTGTCGGCGGCGCTTCCGGAGAGATTGTATCCAAGAACATAGGCTATGACCGGTCGTCCTGGAAGATGACCGTCAATCCCTACAACACCGTCATAGACTGCGGCAAAATCATTGAAATGACCGCATTCAACTTCATCCCCAACAGGAACAACCTCCACGGGGATTACGTCAGCAAGGGGACAGTGAGCGTAAGCCTTGACGGAAAGAAATGGAGCAAGGCTGCCGATTTCGAATTCGGCAACATCATCAACGACCCTTCAGCCCGGCATATCGGCATTCCCTCCCCCGTCAGGGGCAGATATATCAGGCTCGATGTCCTTGAACTGGTCGGTGACGGTGACGGTTTCCAGAGCGTGGACAGCGACATTGAGGTTCTTTAAAACCCTTTGAAAACTCATGAGGCATATTGTTTACACACTGGCGCTTTGCGCATTGCTGATATCATCCGGCCTGCAGGCCCAGAACGCCCCCTTCACGAAAGGCGGAGCCACGGAACAGACACCTTCGAAGTCAGAATATTTCACCTGGATAGACCATACCTGAGAGGGTTCAACCGAAGAGCAGACCCTTGCCAACCTCATTTCTTCAAATGGCTGAAGGAGACATACGGGATGCAGCTGGACATCTATGCGCTGGATGCCGGCAACATCGACGGCCACAACCACTACGGATACTACAGAAGCGGCCGTACCGCCAGAAACTTCCCGGGCGGGTTCGGAAAGATTGCGGAACTGTCCCACTCAATGGGTACGGGACTGGGGATGTGGGCCGGTCCTGACGGTTTCGGTGACACCCCGGAAGATGCCGCAAGACGCTCCGGGATGTTCATTGATATGGTAAAGAACTTCAACTTCCGGCTGCTCAAGCTCGACGCCTGCTGCGGAGTGCTCCGTCCGGAAAAATACGGTGAATTCAACGCGATGATGGACAGCATCCGGGAAATGGTGCCGGACTTCGTCGTCCTCAACCACAGGCTTGACCTCGGTGAAGGGACCGCCCACTCGACAACATATCTCCTGGGCCACGGCTTACAGCCAGAGCAGTGACTGCCTTGAAGCCCAAAGCGTCAGGCGTTCCGGTCCCACGAAGATTCCGCAGGTGCAGGCATCCAGGGAGGCCTTCTTCAATCAGAAAATCTACCGCAACAGGGAGGCTGACAGCAGATATCTGTTCGACGGAGACAAATCCACCTGCTTCAGCATCAGCCAAAGGGATTATGAGCGTACTGCTGACCCGGCATTTCTTCTTGACCTCGGGCAGGTGCAGAAGGTAGACAGTCTGGTGTTCGACTTCCCCGACTGGTTCTCCCTGCAGCCGTACAATATGGATGACGGGGCATATTTCTATATTTCGGAGGACCTGACGAGTTGGAAGGAGTGTGGGTTCATCCCGGAGCCGCATACCGTTCTTGACTGCACTGATTCAGGTGCATTCCGTTATTTCCGATTCAGCCGCTCCCCTGTCAGAATTGCTGAAGTGTACGGATACTCAGGTGGACAGATGCTCGGGCGAAACGGATGGAAAGCAAGCAACGTGTTCCCCAAGTATGACGGATGGTACTGCCATCCGAAAAAGGCCTGGAGCACAAGTTTCACTCTGGACGAGATTCCACAGGGGGCGTACCTGTGCGTGGCCATCAACGGAAAGTGCGGAATCAACGGGGCTTTTGCCGGTTTCAGGATTGACGGGGAACCCGTCGGATGCCCTGACCGGGCGCCTTCGTACCCCTGCAACGAATGGGAATCCGGCCTGCGGAAAAACGACGGCAACCTTACATACTATCTGCCTTTGGACAAAAGTATGACAGGCGCGAAATTCGACGCCGTGGTAATGAGCGTCTCGGAAGAGGAAAGATGTGACAACCTTGACATCAAAGTATATATGAGCCTCTATCCCTGGGATAAATCCGGGATGGTCTGTAGATTGAAAAAATGAAATATAGCAGGACGAATACAGCATACAGAATATATGCTGTAGCGTTCAATATTTTCCCGTTACAAACGTTGAAGCTGTTTTGGAATGGTTCACGTGGCCGGCAGACAGTTATTCAATACGATATAATGCTGACTGATGCGGTGCCAGACTGACAGTTATGGAGCCTTTTGTTTCAGTAACCTCTTCTGTCCAGAGATTCATGGCTCTTCGTCCCCTGATGCCTGCCGTCCGGAGGTCAACGCCTATCTTCTGCTCTTCTTCGGTCGCGTTGAAGACTGCCACCCAGCAACCCTTGCCACGTGAGTCGTCGGATACCACTGCGAGTTTGCCGTCCTGATGGAAGAGCGGCCTCACATTGCAGCCATAGCGATGGGCTTCAAGTGCAGCCTCGTTGGTGAGAAGCCTGAACGTTGCCTCATCCATTGTGGGAAGGTCACCGCCGAACATAAGTGGAGAGCGGAGAATCATAAAGAGGTTCATCAGCGAAGCCTGTTCATCGGCGGTGAGGCGTGTCATTCTATCCTCGCCACGCTCTCCCCGTATGGAGATGTGCCCGAGAGGAATCATATCGCAGTCCGGCCAGGTGCCCCGCTTTATGTAGGGATACCACGAATCGGCCACCTCCATAAGGTGGGTCACGTCGCCCCATATATCCCATACGTCGCCAACCATACGCCACATATTGGCGTGGGCGCTGATGTGCTCAGCCTCCTCCGCTGGCGTCTCTCCGGGAGATGAACTGAAGACTATGGTGCGTCCGCAGCAGTCGATGGCTTTGCGTATCATCTCGATTTCTTCTTTGTGGTAGGGCCTTGACAGGTCATCGATTTTCACGAAATCTACGCCCCAGCCTGCGTACAGTTCGAAGAGTGAGTTGTAGTATTCCTGAGCGCCCTGTTTGGTACAGTCAACGGAGTAATTGTCCGGCAACCAGTCGCAAAGGCGGTCCTCATTGTATATCCGGCTGGCTGTGATGCCGTCGGTTCCCTTTACGGGACAGTCTGCGTTGACGGCGATTTTTGGGATACCCCGCATTATATGGATGCCGAACTTGAGGCCCTTGCTGTGTATATAGTCAGCCAGAGGCTTGAAACCCGCACCGTCAGCTGCCGAGGGAAAGCGGTTTACGGCAGGTTGGTAGCGGCCCCATTCATCCATCACATAACGGGGATCATCCACGTTGTAGCCGCCTGCCTTGTCGTTCTCGACGAACCATCGGATATCCACTACTATGTATTCCCAGCCGTACCGATGCAGGTTCGCGGCCATATAGTCGGCTGCGTCCCTGACTTCCTGCTCCACAACCGTGGGGCCGTAGCAGTCCCAGCTGTTCCAACCCATTGGAGGGGTGGGTGCCGCATCGCGGAAATCGCCGAAGACTATTGGGGAACCAACGCCTGACGAGCAGGCACTGAGCATCAGTGTGCCTGCGAGGATAGCTTTTGCCAGATATTTCATAATGACTTTTGATTGGATGTTGTTCACAAAAATACACTTTGTGATTCAAAACAGCAAACCCAACCGTTAGGACAGACGGGAATGTCTGCCGGGCGGAATTTGACGGAGTGGAAGTCGCGCAGGCGAGACGTATCGGAGCGGCTGGAACCGAGCCTTTCTGACGCAGCTTTGGCGGAGGAAGAAGGGCTTGACCGCGCTGAGAAAAAGAATCATCGTTCAGACGAACTGTAATTAACGTGCCTATAAACTTAATGGATTGAATTCTAGTGGTTTGCAACGGTATCGCAGGATGGTCTCGGATGTAAATTTGAATCTTATACTCAGGCATTCACCGATTCCGTCCAGAAAAGGTAAGGGTGGTCCCTAATTTGACCTTTTCCCAATGAATATAATGTACACATCTTTCGATATTTTGCGAGATATTGAAATTTTTCGTTTTTGAAGAAAATTGTTGCGGGTTTCCCCGCATCAATCAATCCTCATCAAAGGTGATGTACCGCTCGAAAGTTTTTGCTGACTTGTGACCGGAACATTTTCAAAATAATTACTACATTGCAAAAAATTGATGAATATGTATTGTCCTGAATGTGGCACACTGCTGCCTGACGATGCTGCATTCTGCAGCAATTGCGGAACAGCCCTGAGCGAATATTCACCGGCTCCGGCGAAGTCATACGATGATTATTCTCCCCTTGTGGACAGCCCTGAGGTTCAGGCTGCATTGAATAAGATAAGGAAGTCGAGCCGCTTCTGGATGACCGTGCTGGCGCTTCTACCTCTGGTCATAGCTTTCTTCGCTGGGGTGTTTTCTGAGAAGGTGGATATAGGCGAAGCACTGGGGATTGGGCTTTTCCTCTCTGCTGTCTTCTTGATAATTAGCATCATCAATTCCCTCAAGACCAGGCTCGCGAAGCCTTGGGAAGGTGTAGTCGTAGACAAACAGATTGAAAGGCACGGTCACAAGGACCAGGAAAGGAGAGTGAAAGTGCTGTATATCAGGACTTCCACCGGGAAAAAGAAGAAAATCGAGGATTCCGCTTTCGGCACGGCTTTCAATTATTTCGACTTCAACGACCGGCTGCGTTTCCTGCCCGGCTTCCCGTTCCCGTATGAAAAGAAAGACAAGTCCCACGACAAGGAGGTGATCTGTATGTTCTGCTCACGCACCGCGGACATCAGTAAAGACAAATGCCCTCACTGTCATAATCCTCTGATAAAATAACTGCAGGAACTCGAGACGGCTCTTGGAGTGCAATAGACTCCCTCTCAGTTTGTGGGAACCTTTCTGTCATCCGTGTAGACGGATGATACTTGCCGGCGTGGTTGACATTGCGTCAAAGGACAGACTCAGCCGCAGACAGCAAGTTATTTGCAAAGCAACTGACGCAAATGGCGAGAAGAGGACTTAAATTCTGGCTTGAAAATGCACGGAAAATCGCGCTCTCCCTCAAAGGCTGTCAAAGTCAGGAAGAGTCAGGCTCAGTTGCGGCTGTTCCGGCAGGTACTGACAATATTATTTGTTGGGGAAATGTACTTGCTTAGACGGAGTCGTAGAGTTCAGCGGAGGATTTATGATTTTCGCAATGAATAATGACATTCACTGCTTTGCCAAGACCAGTTCAACGCTGTCCTTGCTCAGTTCAAGGACTGCCCCATCTGCTTTCTGTACCCTGAACAGATAGTTCTGATCATCCTTGGACAAGACCAGCCGGTCTGCGACGTCGTACCGGCATAGACCTCGTGCGCCATACGTGAAAGCATATTCCATTGTTCCCTCGGGGCATAGTGCGGCTGCCTCTCCTGTCAGGGACAGTATTACAGTAGCTCCGTCCCCGTTGAAAGTCATTTTTCCGAGTTCCCCCGAGAAAACACCGCTGAGCGGTTCCGGCTCTGGGCCGTTGCCTTTGGGCGGCCCATCGTGTGAAACTCCGCAGGCGCACACAAAGGTAGCCAGAAGTGCAAAAGCCAATATCCTATTTCTCATAGACCTTGCATTTTTTTGTAACGTGAGACTTGATGAAATCCACTACGAAATCAAAGTCCTGGTCGCATGCGTAAACCTGATTCTTGTTGAGCGTCTCATTGACTTTTATTACGTTCCACTTTCGGAATATCTCTATGCTCTTGACGTGGCTGAATGATGAAACCATACTGTTCTTTGCTCCCGCAAGCATACCCTGCCCGACTGTGCCCGGTTTCTTCGCTGCCATTCCGGCAAGAATCAGCACAAGAGACATTGCCTGCGCCTTCTTGAACTGCTTAGGCATCTGAGTGTGTTTCACACCATTCTCATCCATCTCGAACATCACGCAGTACTTGAAGCCCTGCAGGGCTGCATAAAAAAAATAACCGACGGCAGCAAGGACCTCGACCCCTACGAGGATAAGAAGAAATGACTTTGAGAAATCCAGGAAGTCCTTGAAACTGAAATGGCCTTCAAGGGAATTTATGATACAGAGGAATGCCCACATCCCCACGAATATCCAGAAGAATACCTTCCAGAGCATTTTGAGTATGGTCGGGTTCTTCATAAGCTTGAGCTCATAGTACCAATGGTATTTCCCATCGGTGCCCAGGCGTATATTCTCTGAAAGCTTGCTGTCCTTCGGCTCTTTCTCCATTACCGGCTCCACCACTCGGGATGGTTCCTGGACGGGTTCATCTGTCATTACCTGCGTTCCGCATTCATTGCAGAACCTTGCATCATCGGGAAGCTGATTCCCGCAATTTGCACAATACATATCAAAGCTCATTTATATTTTTAGCCTATTTTGGTCAACGTGTCGCCAAGCCAGCTGGACAACAGCTCCAATGTGAGGTCCTTCTTTACGAGAATTGCCTCCACTTCTCCCAATGTAAGCTGATCCTCTCCGGTCGAGAAAAGTCTCGAACTGATTTCCATTCCATAGCGCATCTTCTCGGATATCTTGCTTACAGCCCCCTTCGTCTGGGCAGCCAGGTCACGTTCGTGCACGTACCTGAACTGCTTGACCATCTGCCTGGTAGCCTCCTGTCTCTTTGAGAGTGCCTGCTCCAGCATATCCAGACGCAGACCGCTATCCTCAAGAGTGTTGGCTTTCTTTATCATCTGGCTGGTCTGCCTGAACCACTCCGTACTCTTGTATGTCATTACTCCTCCGGTACGCTCGGCGTTGGTGAGTTTCTGGTCCCAGTCCCTTATCACAGGATACAAGTCTTCCTCATAGCTGACCTCTGAACCCTTCTGAACTACTGACTGGTCATGCATCTGAGCCCACTCCTCGGCCACCTTGCTTTTTTTGCTGTTTGGATTTTTGAGGTCTGTATCGATTGGAGCGTCCATACCAGTCGTACGCTTGTAGAACGCTTTTTCGTAAGCCTCCTGCGCAATTGTCTGAGGTACGTCCTGGCCATCGACGGTCTTGTAGGTAACGTCACGGTCGAAAGTGACTTTTTTGCCTTCTACAATATCAGCCTTGTTTGAGCTCGTTGCAGAAAACGGCTTCTCGTCCAGTTCGTAGCCCTGTTCCTTCAGGATCTTGCGGACCTCGTCGTCCACGTCCTTGTAAACGTTGTCCAGTTCCTTGTTGAACGCCGCTCTGGTGGAGTTGCCGTCAGTAAGCTTGTTCATTTCATGCATTGCGAATTTGTCACGCTGGACTTCAAGAACCTTCTTCTTGTAAAGCTTCACATTTTCCGGAGTTGGATTATTCTCCATAAGCCACTGGGCCGCCTGCAGGTCATCAACCTTGGCCTTGCCGTGCGTCTGGCCGTTCTTATAGACCTGATCAAGTTTCTTGTCAAGGTCGCTCATCTCCGGGTTTTTCCTGAAAGCATCAATGGCCTCGTCAGCCTGGCTTGCTGCCTTGGCCTTCACGCTCTTCGACTTCTCGAGAATACCCTTGGTCTTCTTTCCTATGGTTTCGGAGAAATAGTCGGATACGGCTTCCTTTGCCTGCTTCTTCAGGTTCTCAACACTCTTGGCTGCAGCTTCATACTGCTTCGGCGCGAATTTCTTGCCTGCACCCTTCCATGTGTCGAAATCAGTCAGGGCCTCCCAAACAGCCGTCTTCACGCCTACTACGAACACGTCACAAACGCCTCCGCCCTTCTCCACTGTCGCTTTCATGTCCCTGATGACCTGCAGTGAGGTGAAAACGGCATCTGACATTCCGAGCGTCGCGACACCCACAGCCATACGCGTGAAGAATCCCATCGAATTCTCCACCTCCTCACTCGTCTGAAGGAAACTGTCAACGAACATCCTCATCTCATCCGCCAGTGTGACACGTTCGGCTGTGGCGTTGGCACCGACAAGTTCACCGCTTATGAAGCGCTTGTAAACGTCCTTTACGGTTTCCACCTGGTACTTGTCATATCCGTACGCTCCGTCATAGCCGTCCAGCATCACGTCAATGAGCTTGTAGAGCGGGAAGAGACGGCTGTATTCGCCGTTGTCCCAGATGCTTGACTGGATGTTTATGAGGCCGTCGCCTATGCGCTTGTCCTCATCATACATCGCAGCCGTGACATTCTGCCGCACAGGCTGAGAAGCGATGAGAACCTCTTTCTCTACAGTTTCTCTCCGTCCGTTACCGCAGTCGGCTTCCAGGCTCAAGGTCGCTTTGAAGCGCGTCGGCGGGTCCAGGACGCCCTTGGTAGGGGCGATTTCAATACGACGTCCGTTTTCTGTCGTGGTCGAAGTCGCGCGGTAGTCGATACCCAGTTTTTCGAGGTAGCCCTGCTCTTTCTCGCCCTTTGCAGACACTTTGAAAGTATCCTTCACAGGAACAGGGAAAACCGTTAAAATATCATTGGTTTCAGGATCCCAGTCGTAATATATGAGGTCAGCCAAGGTCAAGGCCACCTGAGTCTTTCCAGTCGCATTAGTCTGCAGATAACAAGGGAGAGTACTGCCAATGCCAAACTTGAGACCAAGGTGGAA
This sequence comes from Bacteroidales bacterium, assembly GCA_045617505.1. Classification (GTDB taxonomy): domain Bacteria; phylum Bacteroidota; class Bacteroidia; order Bacteroidales; family UBA932; genus Cacconaster. Next base: position 13,773 of record JAZLIS010000108.1, read on the forward strand.
GCGGTAGAGAGGGAGCGAATCCGATATTTCCGAAGCTCCTGAAGAAACCTTTATGCCGAGGCTGAACTGCTCCCAGGTGCCCGGTTCCTTCTTGTCTTTTACCTTCTCTTTGATAACTGCGTAATAGAGACAGTCTTTCTCACCCGGCTCAATCTTTACATCGTACTTGTCAAGAACTGAACTGCAAGCTTCAACATTAGCATTCTTCGACGCTCCTTTGACTGCGAACGGCAGTTTCCAGACCTCGTCAGAGCAGGCCGGGAGGGTGAGATTCTTCTGGAAGAAAAGAATTTCGCTCTTGGCAATCTTGAAATGCATCCTGTTGGTAAACGAGCCACCGCCACCGGCCAGGCGGAAGTTCACAACAGCTTCGTCAGGGATGCTGCCGGTTTGCGGAGCCTCCACCGAGGCCGACATATATTCTCCCGCGAGGCCCAAGCCGCTGACATTCAAGTAATCGTCGCCTGTTATGGATATTTTGGAGGTCAGTCCGGAATCGGTCGTTGCCGTTCCTCCTTTCGGAATGCGCACTATCCGTGCAAATACCTTCTGCGCAGCAGTCCCCGGCGTCAGCGTGTCGCCGAAATCCTTGCGGATGCGCATCTCGTACGTGGCTTTCTCTTCGTCATCCTCATCCTGCTTGTCATCGGACTTTTTCTTTTCTTCCTTAGTGGCCTTTTTCGACTTCTTTGCCGCGGCCTTCTTCTTTCTGCGTCCTTTCAGGGCAAGTCCACCCACTGCAAGTCCACCGGCGACTGCGGCGGGCACGACCCATCCTGACTCACCCAAGCCCCCCGCATCCGTATCAATTTCACTATATTCTTCTCCACCATAAGCGAAATAGTATTCATGAGAAAATCCATTTCCACCCCATGAAATATAACCTATATCGGCTTTTCTCTGTATATGTATTTTAAGATAAAGCAGAGACTCAATATCAGGGACCGGGACTTTGAATACAGCATTGTGTCCCTTTGACAATGATTGAGTAGCTTTAGTTACCCCTTTGGTTTCTCGGGTGTAAAAATTGTGGCTAACTCCCTCTCCTCTACCATGTTCAATGCTCACCACCCATTCATCATTGCCAGGGTCATCTAGAATCCTGACTTTCAGGGTAATCTCTTTCTTGTTTTGGAAATAACCATAAATGCCTGACAGTACAGTCTTTCCATCGTCTTTATGGTAATTTTTGCCGGAATGGAACATTTCATCGGTGACCACAGCCCCGTCAAATTCCAAAACGAATGTCATATTATAGGTATCAACAGTTTTTGGCCCCATTGTTCTGGAAAGTTCAGGCCGGGCATTCAGAGAGAAAGGCAGCATCACCAGAAAAATCAATATTGGAAGAGTTTTCTTCAGCATCTTCATGAACGCGCTCTGCGCTGCGTCCGGCTTGCAGCTGACCTCGCCGGGAGCCGCCGAGGCGCTGATATCGCGGTCCTTGAGAGCTGCCAGAATCTGTCTGGCTCCGGCCTTTGCCAAGTCCAATGCTTTTTCCTTGATTTCAACCTTGACAGCAGTTTTGTCCGCCTGCGCCTTGACGGTTCCGCTCACATCATCAGCAGAACGATTTCCGGCCTCGGCATTATGAGCAGCCTTTTTCTCCCAGGCAACAGGTCTTCCGCAGGCGGTACAGAATTTCGCTCCCTCGCGCAGTTTTGCGCCGCAATTTGTGCAGTACATACAGGAATGTTTTGTGTAGATTCTCTCAAATGTAGCAATTATTATTCTACTTTTGCCATGGACGACAGATAATCAACCAAAATTTTACAGAATTATGAGAAAAACAGTTTTCACCCTTGTCGCACTCATACTTGCGGTCACGGCCAATGCTCAGACCCCGTTTGACGTAGACCTGTCCAAAACTGACGTAAAGGTGGTTGGTAATGGCAAGGCGAGCGGAAGAGAGACTACTTGTCGAAGTCTCCGGAAAAATCCGCAGCGCGAATCTTCATGGACGCATTGTCATTCCTGATTATGTCGAGATACAGGGAAAGACTTTCAAGGTGGTCAACATAGGGGAAGAAGCCTTTGAAAACTGCCGTGGAATCTCATCCGTCGAAATCAAAGGCAACAGCCTCCAGAAACCATGCAATTACTGCTTCAAGGGATGCACCGGGCTGACTGAAATCACACTAAACTCCAACTGTCTCAACCTCAAATCCACCGCTTTTTCAGGTTGCCCCTATCTAAGGACCATCAAGGCTTCCAAGAAAGCCAGCTTTTCAATCTCAGAAACAAACTGCAAACAAGTTTTTATGCACAGAAGTTTATGGTACTAGTTACATTCGTTCATACAACTGTGATTAAGGTGCCCATAAACTTAATAGATTGAAATATAGCCATTTATAAGGACGTAAAAACCCACTATAGATAATCATAGATCGCAAGGAGCGAGAATAATATCAAATCCCGGGGCCGATATGCTCCGGGA
>JAZLIS010000109.1:0-8565 GCA_045617505.1 Bacteroidales bacterium
ATATCGATTCCGAGCAAAGCTTCAACCTCTCGTCCAATTCCTGTATCAGCATTGACCTTTGTGTCAATCCACATATTCTGGTATTCACGAAGGATTGTAAGTAATTCGTCAGATACTCCGTTCGCTTCGAATGATAGATTGAAAATCAGGTCCTTGATAGGGCTAGCTAGTGAAGTTTCAGACTGTTCAATAATGTCAACTTTGGTGAGGTTTATGACATACAGGACATTAGGCTCAGCAGCAATGATTGCATGAATATCATCAGGCTCCGTAAAGTCCTTCAGACCGTAGATCCAAAGTCTAGGATCACCTTCTTTGGTAACAGGCCTGTATAGTGAAGTCTGCGTTTTTGTTTGCTTAAAATTGGAAAGTATGTATGTTTCAATCGAAACCTTATTTTCTGGCCCTTGTGGCTGGAGCTCGTAGTCATGAACGCCATTCTCCTTGAAGTATGTTCTCATTGGAGTTGTAGCATCCAAGATTGATTTCTTGAGCCCGGTTGACGTAATTTGAACTTGAGTAAACTTGATGCTTTTGTTTACAAGATACTCCATATTCCTTTTTTCAAAAGGGGTAAACGGACGCATGTGTATCATAGGACTACTTTATTACTTTAAGGATAGTGTTTCCAATCGCTCTGGCCATAAGTGGTGGAACGGCATTCCCGACCAAAGTGTACTGCGGTATTTCAGATTTACGTTTTTCCCCACCGGTCTGGCGCTTCCCTTGAAACACAAAAGTGTCATCAAAAGACTGTAACCTAGCCATTTCACGAACGGTCATCGCACGGAACTGGGAATAGTGGATGAAATCATCCGGCATGGTAACAACCGTTGGGCTCTGTCCTTTCGGATTAAGCACAGTGTAGTTGCGTTTGTTGGATTCGAGATTCTTTTCCTTGAGTTCTGCTTTACAGGCATCATTATAATCTCCGTGGGCAGCAATAATCTCAAGACGCTTCTTTACATCGTCACCTTGGAAACTGGTTTGATGATTGAACAGTTCCATAGTGGTATGCGCCAATGGATTATTAAGATCTTCCTCTGTTCTCACATAGAAAGGCTCGCATTCAAACTCAAAACGGTGGGCAAGCCTGCCAACCCTTGACCACTCATAAAAAGTGCGCTGCTCAGCCGGAGACTCAAGTTTGCCGTCAATAGTACGAGGCCTGATAAGAGGGTCAAGTTCCTTGTTTTTCTTAGGCTTGCCATATTCCGTTCTGGTCTCTCCATTTCCAATGAAGTCCAGATCGTGGATGGCCTCGTATATGGTCACTTTCTCATCCTCGGTGACAGTTGCAGGAATCTCGGATATGAGTTCCTGATCATTACGGCATCCAATGAAAAGCACTCGCTCACGATTCTGAGGTACACCATAGTTGGATGATAGGACAACGATAGGCTTTGCTATCCGATACAATCTGATTGTGTCAAGAATTTTTTCAAATTCTTCTGCACTGCCATCATTCTTTGAATATTTTGCAATCTCCTCAAAGCATTCATCCATTGTCATGGCGTAAACGCCAATCATCGACTTCAAGGCTTCGACCTTCTTTTCCTGTCCCTTGAATTCCTTGACGTTATCTATTGCCAGAATAATTTTTGAAATTATGGTATCATCCTCCATTGACTCAATGAAATCGTTCATCGAGTGGACAAATGCATCGTTATCGATATTGGAAACAGTCTTCTGCTGGATAACGGCTGCTTTGAGACGGTTACGCTCCTCATTATGCTTGAGTAGATCCAAACCGTGACGAATCGTGCTGATTTGTGAATCGGACTTGCTGATGCGATAATCAATGTTACGTGTCAATTCCTTGAAAAGATCCTCAAGATGTTGAAAGTATTCATTGATATATGTGCCGGTTTTGCTATCGTCCTCTATTTCAAGATGAGCCTTGCAAAGGAAACAGTTGCGCTCAAAAGGTGTTGCCGTTCGTCCCAGCATAGAATTGAGGTAAGTGTAGAGTTTTGATACTTTTTTTGTATCAATGATAGAACGAATCTGGCTTATGATTTCATCTTTGAAATGCCCTTTACCTTTGGTGAGGATGCCTTTTACATTCTCCATCACAAAGTATTTCGGACGAATCAGTTCGATGACTTTCAGATAGTGCTCAAACAAGTTATCGCGTTTGTCGTATTTACGGCGTCGGCCAGAAAGACTGAATGATTGGCAACTAGGGCCCCCAGTTACGACATCAATCTGGGTATTGCCGATTTTCTTCTTAAGGTCTTTTATGAACGAATCTGACATAATGTCTTCAGTCAGAAAAGCGGTATTCAGTCCCAGTTGTTCGTTATATCTTACACGGTGGGTAAGTTCGCAGTTTGAATTAATATCGCTTGCCAGAATGAAGTCGTAGTACTTATCATCGGTGTAGGCCTGTAAGAAACCTTCGCTGATGCCACCGGCACCTGCAAACAAATCTAAAAAATTAACTGCTTTCCTTCCTTTGAGGAATTCTTTCTTTTGAGCCATTCTATTAAAAATAGGGGCTATTGTACCCATATTAGAGGCAAATTTAAGAAATATATACAGACAATTCTATAGCCCGGGTAAAAATTTATTGAAAATAGCCCCTGTATGCTATTGTGACGCATATTTGCGCCCTTTAATTTTAGTTATTTTCCACGATAATTCAGGGAATGTCGGAAGTATCATCAAATAGTGTGAGTCCTGCAAGACAAATGCAAAGACCATCCTGATTCACCTCACCGGCGGACGTGTCCTCCGCCGGGATAAAAGCCCGGCAGTCTGGGTCGCGAGTCCGCTGGACTCGCTGAAAACACTCTCGCGACTGCTTATGATTCAAACCTTATCATATCGGCCAGCTGGAGGAAGTAGTCGTTGGACCAGATGTCGAGTTCCGGGCGTTGATGCAGTCCGATGTAAGGTAGTACATCCTGCTTGACGTTGTCGATATCTGCAGTGGCGAGTTTGTCTCTAAGCTGCTTCATAAACTCTTCCCGGCTGATGTCTATTCCGCTGAACTCCTTGACTCGTGATTGAAGGTGATTGAAATCCAGAGGTACGTTGTAACGGACATACCACTCGAAGTCGTACCAGTCGCGCCCCTTGATTCTTCTTTGCCAATTGCGATAGACAAGTGCTTGCATTTTACCTGCATACAGACACGGAAGAGTGAAGCAGCGTACCATAAAAGAGTGCGGCTGCATCAGCATTTTCTGCTCGGTGTGGAAAAGCAGGGGAGGGTCGGTGTCCAGTTCTATCTTGACCTTGACCATCTTCCTTGTCTGGAACTTTATGTCGTAGGCTTCGGTATTTTCCTTGAGGAATGCCGACTCGACCCTTCCGAAGGCCATTTTCTCCTTTCTGGTTATTTCAACCTCAAATCCGGCCAGTTTGAATTCCTCGCGTATGGCATCGAAATAATTCTCCAGATGGATATCGTCACGCTTTTCTGTAAGGGAGAAATCCATATCCTCTGAAAACCGCTGAAGACCGTGGAACAATCTCAGACAAGTGCCTCCGTAGAAGGCTGCGTGGTCAAAGAAGCCTCCGCGTTTCAGTCCCGACAAGGCTATTTTCTGGCAAACTTCCTGCTCTGCATTGGGAGTGGCGGTGCCGCCTGTGTTGTATGCGGCAAGCATGGACTCAAATGCTGTCATTGCTTAATCAGTTTTATCAAGTTGTTGAAAATTTGTGTCTTCCGTCCTGCCTTTGCGCACTCAAGGATGATTTCTGTGTCCAGATTCTTGAGGATGTCCATATCAAGCCGCATATCCTCTTCCAGATAAGCGACCAGAGCCTTGAGAGAAGGCGATGGCACAAAATTGTCATAAAGAATGGTGTCACAAAGGGCTTTCTCACGGCTTGCCATCAGGAAATTCACCCCATCCTCTTCAACGCATTCGACTCCGATGGGAAAATAGCTTTCCGGGACCTGCATATAGGTGAATTCACCGATAGGAGTCTTGAATGACCGCGAATGCTTTGTGGTCACGCTGGTCATCTGAAACACCTGCTCCGGTATCATTCCGTAGAATCTCAATGCCCATTGGATGGATACATACGATGGCCCGTATATATGGTTCGCACATATACGGGCATCGGTATCCTTGCCCGAAATTTCCTTGCTTACTATGTAGAGGTTGCGCTTCAGCCTTATCAATTCGCCCTGCTTTTCCAGTAATTGAACCTTCTTGTCCGGAGAAGCCAGATCCGGAAAGCAGGACTTGATGTCGGATGCTGAAACAGGAACTCCTGCAAATTGTATCAGTGGGTTTCTATACATATCTTGCGAACAATAATCTCTATTTCTGGTGCAAATATAGTACTATTTCGTACAGCAAACGAAGTTTTTCTTCTTTTTCTGTTCAAATAATTGCGATTTTTGAGCAATCAGGGCCGTTCTGTCCGTCCGATTTAAAAGATAGGGAATTTCGTCATTGTTTACTAACTTTGAGGACAAGATACTTTTTCCAACTATGAGAACCAATCAGGATTACAAAAATGAGGCTCTGGCGGCATTGAAAGGCCACTGGGCTTCCGCAGTCGTTGCAACGCTCGTCTATGTTCTTGTCGCAATGGTCAGTACCGGAGGCGGCAGTCTTGACAGTTTCTTCCACTTTTCACCGGGAACAATCATTTCGGTGGCCGGTGCAAGTCTGCTTCTGGCGTTTTTTATCATCGGACCCGTGGAGGTGGGCTATGTGAATTCAATGAGGAGATTATATGAAGAGGGGAACGGCGACTTGACATCCGGCATATTCGGATTCGCCACGAAAAATTATCTTCACCTCGTATGGGTCTATTTCGTAATGGCCGTGAAGATTCTTCTGTGGGCCCTGCTTCTGATTGTTCCCGGAATCATCAAGTCATTCTCATACGCGATGACCCCGTACATAATGGTTGAGCATCCCGAATATTCGGCAAGTGAGGCCATAAATGCCAGCCGCGAGCTGATGTGCGGGCATAAATGGGATCTTTTCTGCCTTTACCTCAGTTTCATCGGATGGGCAATCCTGTCACTCATCACCTGCTGCATCGGCTTCTTCTGGCTGGAACCCTATATGTCAGTCTCACAGGCCGCGTTCTACAAGGATTTGAAGAACGGCGGAAAGATTGATGAATGATGAATAAACAGCTTCTTGGAACCCGTGGAATATTATGAGAAAGTTCTTTTTGTCAATCGTCCTTGTTGTTGTGGCGGGCTGCTGTGCGGACAATATCGAAGTGTCGCGCATCTGGAATGAGAATTACAGCGCATTCCCGTCGATAGTCGAGTTTCAGGGAAAGTATTACGTGGCCTTCAGAGAGGCCAGCAGCCATATTTTCGATGAAAACGGGAACGCTGACGGCAAGGCCCGAATACTGGTCTCGAACAACGGCAGGCGATGGAAATCAGCCGCACTTATCGAAAAACCGGGCACAGACCTTCGTGACCCGAAATTGAGCGTGACTCCGGACGGATGTCTGATGGTGACCCTGGGAGGCTCTCTCTATAAGGACAGGGAGCTGGTGTCATTCTTCCCGCACGTGGCCTTCAGCAGCGACGGCCACACATTTTCAGCTCCGGAAAAGGTCTCTTTCGACAGTTCCATCACAGACGAGCGCGAGTGGATATGGCGTCTCACCTGGCACGAAGGGGTGGGATACGGTGTCAGTTATGGAGAACATTTCGCCCTTGTCAGGACCACGGACGGTGTGAATTACCAGACGGTCTGCGAATTGAATCTTGACCGTGCTCTGAGTCCGGGAGAGAGTACAATCCGTTTTGCGCCCGACGGCAGGATGTATATGATGGTCAGATGCGAAGGCGGTGACGCGCTTGGCCGGTGGGGTGTGTCCGAGGCTCCATATACCGACTGGAAGTGGAGTGAGATGGATTTTCATCTTGGAGGACCCGATTTCATCATCCTTGATGACGGAATGGTGGTGGCGGGTTCGCGCTACCATTTCCCTCACGGCAAGTGCAGGACAATGGTTCTGACCGGAGATCTTGACGGAAATTTCGAAGAGCGCTGGATTCTCCCTTCGGGAGGTGATACAAGCTATCCCGGCTTCCTTGACAGGGGAAATGAATTGTGGATGGTTTATTATTCCTGCCACGAGACTGCCGACGGCGGCTCCCACGGAACAATCTATGATTTTGACCCGTCGGCCGACAAGGCGCCGCGTGCCTCCATCTATCTTGCCAGAATTCCCAAGAAACTGCTGTAAATATTATGTTTAGAAAATCAATTTTCCTTTTTGCGCTTCTGTCTTTGTGCACAGTGGCTTTCGGTCAGACCGGATATGTTGTGATAACGGATTATGTAAAGGCGGGGACGGGGGAGGACGTGAGCGCCGCAATCCAGCAGGTGATAGACAACAGCCCCAACAGGACAATCTTCTTTCCGGACGGCGAGTATGTTATCGGTCAACCGATTCTCACGCCCGCGGAACCGCAGAAAAGTGTGTCACTCGAATTGTCCAACTATGCCGTGCTCCGTGCATCGGATGAGTGGAACTCCGATGAGGCGATGGTTCGTCTCGGGGGAAAGGACCCTGCGAACAATATCCGCCAGAACGGCAGCAACTACTATCTCTCCGGAGGAATCATCAACGGCAATCACAAGGCTGACGGCATATCGATTGACGGGGGGCGGGAGACGGTTGTGCGCAACTGTTCCGTCAAGCACGTGAGGACCGGCCTCCATATCAAATATGGCACGAACAGCGGCTCGTCGGACTGCGACATCCACGACATCAACATCGTGTGCGACTACCGGCCGGACTGCACTGGAATCCTGGTCGAAGGGTATGACAACACCTTCACCAACATCCGCATTTCCGGAGCACTTGTTGGGGTCAGACTTGTCAGTGCGGGCAACTATCTGCGGAATATCCATCCACTCTTCTACAATTCTGAGCAGGACTATGAGCAGAGCATCGGCTTCCTGTGCGAGAGCGACAACAACTGGTTCGATTTCTGCTATTCGGACCAGTTCGGGACGGGATTCCAGAACAGCGGACAGTACAGCGTTCTGGACAACTGCTTCGTATTCTGGTATGCCAAAACAGGGAAGCGTCATACCGCTATCAGGTCAACCGGAGAGTTCAATCTGACCGTGACGAATTTCACCGCCGGAATGGGCGGTTGGAACGCCGCGTCGGAGGCGAATCTGATTCTTGATGCGGCACAGCCCGGGGGCAGGGGAGTCTTCAACAATCTCCACATATCCGAGCCGGAGATCCTTTCTGATACAAAATATCTGGAATACGTCAGATGATTGCCGGGGAAAGGATGCGAAAGAGACGCCTGTCGTTGACAATTCTGCTATGCTGCTTCAGCTTTGTATGTGCCGGCTTTGAATTTTCAGGATATGAGGGTGGGATGATGGTGCACTGCGGATATGTTTCCGCAGGTTCAGTCACCTTCCGTTCTCCATCTGGAACCGGCACGGACATGATGATCAAGGGAGTCCCTGTCGGAATCGGCGGTGCTCTGAAGGTCGGATTCGACAAACATCTTCGCGTGGGAGGGGAGGGTTATGTATCCACCTTGAAATATGGATCTTACGGAAGCAGCGAGACAATAGGTTGGAGTGGCCTGCTGGCAGATTGTGTCTGGACGGGAGGCAGATGGTCCTGGTTTGTCGGAGGGACTGTCGGCGGCGGCAGTGTGAAGAATGTCACCCTGCTTTCAGATATGCCGTCTGACTTCATCCTTGAGGACAGTTCCTCTTCTTACAGGGAATACGGATTTCTTGCGCTTGTTCCCTTCGCCGGCGTGGAATACGCCATCACCGAAAGAATCCATCTCACTGCAAAAGTGGACTGGATGTTCAATGCCAGCAATCCTCAGCCCGATTTCGTGAAGGGGCCCAGACTTTATATCGGATTTATGTTCTGTCATTCGAGGTGACCGGTACAGATCACCCGTAAATTCCCGGACTTCCGGTAAAGATATATCCGGGAAATGTTTGCTATCCTATGAAGAGAAACATTCGCTGGGTATCCTGATCTTTTTTATAGTCTTCCACTGCAATGAAATGATTCTTCTCGTAAAAAGGGATTGCGGAGTATCCTTCTTCGTGGAATGCATCGACGGTAAGGAAATGTCTTCCTTGACCTTTTGCAAGTTGAGCAAGTTGTGAGATAATGGTGGACCCGATTCCTTGATTCCTGTTTCTGGAAATGCAGCATTATTCCCAAACCACTTCGTATTTCTTGTCAGAAGAACCTTTGTGATTTGTCGGATTAATGGCTGATTGGGTTGTGGAATCAGACTTGCCACGGCTTAATGTTTCATTAAGTCGTTTTGCATATTTGCCAGTAATGGGCTGTTTTTTTGTCTGAACTCCAAGCATAATACCTATTATTGAATAGTCCCGCCTATTTGAGCATTGTTAAGAGGCTTGGCAGGTACCAGCGAATGCAAAAGTATAAATTCATTTTAATTTATGCAAATAAATTAAGCACATGACAAAATTTTAAAAATATCGAATGGCTGGGGCCTGAGAGGGTTCAGAAGCACGCTGGCTATGTGCTCAAGCCCGTACTTCATCACGCTGATGGCTCTGTTCCCAGTCTTTAGTATGCGGATGGCCTTGA
>JAZLIS010000110.1:0-3965 GCA_045617505.1 Bacteroidales bacterium
GTAACTATAATTCTACTATTTTTCAAACATCCCCTAAAAGATTTTTATAAAGAGATTCCGGGTCGCAGCCCAGGATGACGAGAGAGGATGTCATTGCGGCCCACTTTCGTCATTGCGGGCTCGACCCGCAATCTCATCTATTGCAGCGGAGCAGCCTTGTTGATATCAGAGGATGAAAAGGTAAGACTGTAGTTCCGGGCTCCTCCCGACTCATACAGGTAGGCCCGGAACACCTGGCCTTCCAGAACAGAAATCTTATCGAAAGAGAAAACCATCTTCTCTGAAGAACCAGGTGAAACAGCCTCTTTCAGCAACACATTCCGAGGGAAAAGCTGCTTCTCAAAAACCAATCCCCGCTTCGTCCGCTTCCTGCTTTCAACTGAAAACCTCGGCTCAGATAGCGCAAAAGTAGTGGTTGACTGATTCCGGAAATCAAGAACCACATACAAAACGTCATCCTTGATAAACAGATTATCGCAGAACACCGACACGCCATACCCTTTATCCCCGATATGATACAGATTCTTCTGCTCCAAAGTCTGACTCAGCAAAGAAACCTGTTCTCTACACGACTCCCTGCTCTTCCTTGAATCATACACCAGTTCCGAGGGTGCCTCGCAATACTTCACGAAAAACGTGTGCATCTCCCCGCTAGCCTCCAGGCAGGACATCGTTGTTGTAAAGTCAAACGGCTCCCTAGCCTTCAATGCAAGGATATCCCTGCTGCCATCAACAATCTTAGCAACCAGCACCCGACTGGATAGGTCAACATACTTGATTTCCGAGCCGAAGCGGATATGGGTAGTCACATTGCTGGAAATCCGTATCGTATCCGTTTGTGCGGCAGCGGAAAAACCGGCGGCAATGCAAGCCGCAATCAAAATCATTCGTCTCATCTTTTTTCAATTTTTACAAGGAAGAATTCGTATCCGGAATTTATACTGACAGCATTTTCTCCAGAAGCAGTCCGGGCAATTGTTGCCCCAGTCCGGATTACTGTATTCGCAATATTTCCGACAAGTCCGCCCAGGGAAGTTCCTGCTGTCGTAATCAAATTGTTGGTTGCTGTCTTGGCTGCCTTGGAAGATTCCGGACAATAAATTCCTTCCAGTCCGTCCGTATCATAGGCCTCGAATTGCAGCGGAATAATCTTCCCATTCATCTCCAGACTGCGTATGTTCAGGTGCAGCCTGCTGTCAAGCTTACATATTGCCTGCAGATGCGTATTCGCCGGTATGCGGATGCCTCCACCATTGTACTCCTCCAACAATCTCACCGACACCCTCTGTCCGCTCTTAATCTTCTCATCCCTCACAAACATACACCTGAACGGCCTCTTTGGAGATTGCGGGTCGTTGCCCGCAATGACGGAACTGTTATACCGGATTACACCGTCATGCCGGGCTCGACCCGGCATCCCTCCACAATCTCAATCGGATACAACCCCTCCCTATCCCCATCAAAATGCTCCAACTCCCTCTGCCTCACGAAATACGCATTGAACTCCGGTCCATCGAAATCCAGAAACAGTACTCTCAAGCCCAAACGGTACCTGAGGTAAGAAGCAAACAACAAATTGAACGTGGTTTTCCCCGTTCCACCCTTCGCACTAAAAAATGACACTATTCTCATAATTGCGTAAATTATAATTTTACTTCCGCAAATGTAATAATAATTTTACGGATAGCAAATTATATTTTACGGGAATGGGGGGGGTAAAATATGACCAGAAAAGATTGACCAAATCCGCTAAAAATTTAGGAAATCTGCCATATAAGTGCTATATTTGTCACCAATTACAATACGCGCGCGAGAAACCCTTTTTGCAAATACTGCATCAGCGCACGTTCGGTTGTAACGGAAGCCGCCAGGTTCGGGGCCGAAATTGCGAGTCGGAGAGAAACCCGATAACCGAAGCCTACCTGCCAAACGTGTTTTTCAGGGCAAAACCGGCGGGGGCTTTTCCCATACCCTGACCACACCAAATGCCAGAACCCCAAAATACATACATCCGTCATTGCGGGCTTGACCCGCAATCTCCCCGTCATGCTGAACTCGCTTCAGCATCCCGTCATGCCGGACCTGATCCGGCATCCCACTGGTACGCCGCCCGCCTCACCGCCAGCCCAGCCCTCTTCCTCAAGCGCCTGGCCCACGACGGCACCCACTCGTACCGCACAAAATTCGCCCCCGGAATCGTATTTTTGCGCTGCACCCCAGGTTACGCGTCACAGCTCATATCCGATTACTGGGGCAAATTATATTTTTATCTGAACCCGGAACATAAGATTCCGGCACCGATTCCTGAGAAGGAAATGAACAACTTCATCCTCGTCACCTCCGTCAGCGACGAGATTATCCCTCTTTCCGACGTCACCGAAGAATTCCTCAAAGGCGACCGCGTCCGCGTCACTGCCGGACTCTTCGAAGGAGCCGAAGGCGTCGTCAAACGCATCAAAGGCGACCACCGCCTCGTGGTCTCCATCAACAGTTTCGTCGCCGTCGCTACCTGTTTCATTCGTCCGGAGTTTTTGGAGAAGATTTGAAAATAGAAAAGATCAATAGCAAAAATGGAGCCCACCAGAACAGACATAAACGCCATGCCGGACCCGACTCAGCGTTCCGTCATGCCGGACCTGATCCGGCATCCCCTTACCTCAATTCCGGCATCTACCACTTCTCCAACGAAGGCGTCTGTTCCTGGTACGACTTCACCAAAATAATCCAGCACTTCAGCGGTCAGACAGCCTGCAACGTCCTCCCTTGTCACTCCTCCGAGTTCCCGAGTCCTGTCAAAAGACCGGTATTCTCGGTGCTCGACAAAACCAAGATAAAAGAGACATTCGGGGTCGAAGTGCCGTACTGGACGGATTCACTGAAGAAGTGCATAGAACATTTAATAAGATAGCTCTTTGATACCTAGTTGGTACCTCTCAGCTTCGCAGTATGTCAAGATACTACGTAGCAAATGGGGACATCAAAGGAAGATGGAAGCTACCAATAAAAGCTAGAAGTCAATACTACGATGAAGAAGGAAGTGATGGACATACTACAGAATGAATTGGTGTTTGACCGGCTGAGCGGCTCGGCAGGCAATATCACTGCTGTCAGTATGGGCAACAAGCATTACTTCCGCAAGAAGGGCAAGACCGAATGCCCGAACACAGAGCACCAGCAGACACATCATCAGGTCCTGAGACGTGGAGTCACAGCTTGGCAAAGTTTGGCTATGGACAAGCAAGAGCAGTGGAACAGGCTTGGTGAGCAGGTCAGGCCACATTCATGGCCTTTCAATGATGGCAGCAGGTTGTCCGGCTATAATCTGTTCATATCTTGTTATCTTCAACTGGCATCCACCGGCCGTGAAAGTATTCCTGAACCCGGTAGCAGTCCGGTGAGCGTGCCGGATTTGAGTCTGGAACTGGCCGAAATAAGCGAATCGGATTCATCCACGCTCAATATCGAGTGCAAGGCCACGCCAAACATACCTGACGGATTCCGCATAATCGCCCGCATAAAGGTTCATGCCTACGGCTATGATTGCAATCCCGGCTACAAGCTGAGCTGCTGCGGTAAATGTAATGACGGCTGCCACGTGACATTCACCCTGCAAGACTACCGTCGCAGTTTCAATATCGGCACTCTGGAGCGTAGGGAGGTGTTTGCCAAGATGGAATATGACCTGATGGATATGCAGTCAGGCTTTCACTGGACAAATAAAAAGGTGCTGCGCACGAAGGTTATGTCGAAAAACAATACAATATCGGAGCGGTTTGAGTAATGCAATAGCTACAACCGGCCGCTTGAATCACTTGCGAAAATTAAACTTTAGTTCAGCGCAAAAGTAGCACTACATCGGCTAGGCCGCGAGGCGGCAATTGCTAAATGTTTGATTTTTAATAAAATTACGTTTAATATGTTTGTTATTGTCAGAAATGTTTCTTAAATTTGTAGTGCTACTTAAT
>JAZLIS010000111.1:0-2015 GCA_045617505.1 Bacteroidales bacterium
GGACTTTCTTCCATTTTGCAGTGACGGGAAGGAAACGCTCTACGGACACGTTGTCGATATTCTTGATGGATACAACGTCGGCATCCACCTCGTTGAGATTATGTATAAGCGCGCCGTGTCCGCCCGGCCTGTGAAGAACGGCCCCGTCGTCGGTGACGAACGGCTCACCTTCCGGGGTTACGGCCACGGTGTCCGTCCATTTGTGCTGGAAGACAGTTTTGATATTGTATTTCACGCCGAATTTCTTCTCATATTTCTCCCTGACTTCAGCTATGGCAGTATCAAACAGTTCTTGATGCTCAGGAGATATTGTAACAATAAGATTTGCAGTATCATTGGCATCTTTCATATAATGTGCAGCTTCAACAAGATGTTCGGCTATCGCCGTCCTTGTTTCCGTGCCGTAACCGTGAAATTTCAGCACAGCTTTAGGTTTTGAGCCATAGCCCAGACCTTCCGCTCCGAGAGTGTAGTCCACGCAGGCCTCCTTGTCCAGTCCGGAATATGCATCCACATTGTAGAAAGCAAATTTCTCTATGTTCGATGCAAACTTGTCGACAACAGCGGGATTCTTGCTGAAAAGGTCCTTGAACATTCTCGAAGCCGCCCCCGAGGCTGGTACGAACTTCGCGAAGCTGAGCTGCCTGCCCTTTTTATCCCTGCATTTCCCACTGATATAGGCTTCAGCCTTCTCAATCATTTTTTCAGCTTCATCATCAGGAAAGGCCACAATTCCGCGTCCGGTCGTTGCCGGAGCTTCGATGTTCATCC
Organism: Bacteroidales bacterium; assembly: GCA_045617505.1. Taxonomy (GTDB): domain Bacteria; phylum Bacteroidota; class Bacteroidia; order Bacteroidales; family UBA932; genus Cacconaster. The sequence goes on from JAZLIS010000111.1 coordinate 772, forward strand.
AGGGGAAACCGTTTTTCAGACGTCCGATTTCAACTTTGTCTTTTTCTGTCAACTGTAGCATAATCATATGATTTTTAATTCTTTTCTAAGTTCATAGCTCTGGCGCAAGGCCTCGAATGAAGACACCGCAGACCTGAGGGCGGAATCGTCGTCGAATACATTATAGATATCCAGCAGTCCGGCTGTCAGTTCCTTTTGCGTCATCGACACCGGCAAAAGTTCGCGGAACACTTCCTCATCCTTCCTCTCCACCCTGAAATGTTCAAGCTCCTTGATGCCGAAGTGACGGCCAAGCGCACGCACCGACATCTCTGTACCATTGATTTTGCCGAGTAGGCTGTAACCTGCAATGTGTGGCGTGGCAATGTCTGCAATCTCAAGCAGTCTCCCGTTGATAGACGGCTCCCCTGCCCAGGTATCGATGATGACGGCACCCAGGAAGCCTGACGCCTCCACCAGCGCATCCTCATCTACGACCTCTCCCCGTGAGGCATTTATAAAAACGGCACCCGGACGCATCAGATCAAAGAAATCCCTGTCGGCCATAGCCTTTGTCGAAGCATCCAGAGGGGTATGCATTGTGACTATATTCGAGTGATGAAGGAGTTCTTCCAGAGTGACGAAGCCCTCCTTTCCTTCCTTTTCTGCACGCGGCGGATCACACAGAAGCACGTTGAAACCCAGTTTCCGGGCCGCCTGCTCTATCCTGCTCCCCACGTGGCCGACGCCGATTATGCCCAAGGTTCTGTCCCCAAGGGATATGGATTTTCTGGCACAGCCCCCGTACAATGTGGTAAAAACGTATTGCATCACGGCACCTGCGTTACAGCCCGCCGCATTGCACACTTCAATGCCGTGCGATGCGCACCATTGCGTATCGATATGATCCGTACCTATCGTAGCGGTAGCAATGAATTTCACTCCACTGCCCTCCAGAAGATTCCTGTCACAGCGGGTACGCGTCCTGACCAGCAGTGCATCCGCATCGCGAATATCTTCGCGGCAAATCTGTCCGCCGTCTTTGAAGACGATGTCGGCATAAGCATCAAAAACGTCATTAATAAAAGGAATGTGACTGTCCGCCACTATCTTAAGCCTGCCGTCCATCATCTCAGTTTTATGGACTTCACTTCAATCTCGCCAAGACCGAACATTTTTGCGGACTCGCTGTTCTTCAAGGACTTGTTGATACCGTCCTTAATAATGTCAAGCTGGAACAACAGCCTGCTTCTGGCCACGGAACT
>JAZLIS010000112.1:0-16716 GCA_045617505.1 Bacteroidales bacterium
TCCTGGTATATTCTTTCGCATCCATTCTTTTTCAGGGCATCCAGCTGCCAGTCCAGGTTCTGGTCAGCAGTGGAGCATCTTGCGTATCCAATCAGCATAGTTTAAAAAGATAAAATAAACCGTTTTATTATACCTTGTTTCGCGGTGGCGGAAAGATGGTCCTCCGTCGGCTAATTCAAAATAACTTTAAGAATAACGGCAACTTCACTACCGTTTCTCGAGCCATGTTCTTGTCATTGGATCAGACAAGGAGTATTCGTTCCCTTTCTTAGTTAAGATTCCGGCCTCAATCAGGGCTTTTGCTGCAGATTGAACGGCACTGGCCGACTTGAGATTATGTCGCTTGATGAATGCTCCGGATGTAATGCCTGTAGCTGTTTTTTCTGCGCTTACAGCATAGAGCAGTTCCTTTTGGGACTCGGATATCCCGGCCAGGATTTCCTTGATTTTCGTACCGCATTCGTTGATGTAGTTGTCACTGAACAGGTCTGCCTCTTCCTTGGAGCAGTTTTCTCCCACGTCTGTATAGTAATAGCAGTCGTGAAGAACGCGGTGAACATATAACGTTATGCCTTCAAACAAATTGTAAATTACGTCAAACGCTTCTCTCTTAAGTATCTTTCCAGATTTCAAAAACTGATTTTGGGCGAAGGAATAATACCGCTCCGGGTCAATTGGGTCAAGCTGTATCGTAGTTGCACTCTGGTAGAACGGTCTTTTGTCTGACTGGAACATTTCGGAGAGAATCCTTCGTTCCGATCCGGCGAATATGATATGCGTATTGGTCAACTTCTGGATTTTTGCCCTAAGCAGTTCCTCTACGTTCTTTTCCGGATAATTCGCGATTCTCTGGAATTCATCAATCGCAATGATGCATGGTCTGTCAGCGGCTTCAAGAAATGCAAAGATTTCGTCCAGCGAGAACCCCGGGCTTTCAACATCACCAAGTCTGATATTGAAAGTGGGTGTCGCCGTCACCGGATCATAGCCAATGCTCGCTGTCAAAGACTTGAGTGTGGCAAGGAAACTGCGTCTGAGTTTCTCGCTTTTCTGAGCTACAGTGGCGAATGCGGCATTCCCTAGTTCCTTGACAAATTCCTTCAAGGATGATGTATGCAGGATATCGATGGATACCGTGTAGTAATTGTCCCTGACATATTCAAGGTCAAAACAATGGTTGATCAGGCCTGTCTTGCCGATACGCCTCTGAGCCATAAGGACAACATTTTCCTGGTTCTCAATGCTCTTGAGAAGTTGCTTCGTCTCTGTCTCTCTATCGCAAAAGAATTGCGGCGGGATTCGGTTTGTCAGGTAGAATGGGTTTGTTTTCATATCGCAAATATAGCGATTATTTGAATAACATTATTTATTTTACATAAAACGATCTTCTCCTGTCTGATGCTTGAAGAAGGCAAATTTAACCCACATTGCAGCTAGTGGCGTGCTAACATCCTGATTTTGAGGGTAGGTCTTTTTCGGGAGGTCGTTCCCGGAGCCACACAGATTTTATCGAGCAGACTGGGAGGGCGGGGATGCCGAGGGCTGTCTGTATTTCGGCCAGCTTGGCCTCGGGCGTGGTGCTGCGGGCGGACTTTGAGGATATGACCGATACCCCCCCACTGAATCAGGGAAAGGATAGAACATCCTTTTATTTGATGTGCAAGTAAGCATACTATTTTTTCAGGAAATCAACATCGAAACCCGAAAAAACGCTCATAATTCATTCGACATTCGGCACTTGCATTCGAAATTCCGACATTGATTACCATTATCAAGGCATCAAAAAACGAGCGTTGTCCATCAACACGTTCATCAGCCTGCGCGGGTGAACCGGATATTGTATGGTTCATAAAATTATGAACTATTTGTTTTTTCCAGAGGCATAAGAAGCTGTTTTTGTACACCTGTACGAAATTTCCATCCGCAAGTTGAAATTTATCCCCAGACGGGTGACAGCGGCGGTTTGCGTTTGAATCAGGCGGATTATCCCGAAAGATTCGTAAATTTGTTCCGAGAAGCCGTTGCTCCGCCTGTCTGCAGCGTAATAAAAGATCAAATTGATATTGGACGGTTATGATAATAACGGTACTTTCGGATAATGTCGGATGCAGGGAACTCGCAGGGGAGTGGGGGCTTTCCCTCCATATCGAATTCAACGGGAAGAGATACCTGCTGGATACCGGCGGCTCCGACCTTTTTCTTATCAATGCGGAGAAACTTGGAATCGATATCTCCGATGTCGATTGCGCCATCCTCTCACACGCGCATTATGACCATTCCCTCGGTATGGAAGCATTCTTCCGGGCCAATTCCAAGGCTGATTTCTTCGTCAGCCCCAATGCCCGCGAGAACTGCTACGGGAGTATCGGCTTCCCTGGCAGATATATCGGACTCCCCAAGGGGATTCTGTCCGCATACAGGGACAGAATCAAGTCTCCGTCAGGCATAGCGGAGATAGACCGGAACGTTTTTGTAGTCCCTCATACCACGGCGGGCCTTTCAAAAACAGGTCTTAAGGCGCACCTGTATGTACGGCGTGGCTGGATGTACTTTCCCGATGATTTTTCACACGAGCAGACTCTGGTGCTGCGTGAGGAGGGCGGGCTTGTCGTCTTCAACAGCTGTTCCCACAGCGGAGCCGAAGTGGTGATGGATGAAGTCCGCAAGGCCTTCCCCGGTGAGAATGTCAAGGCATATCTCGGCGGGCTGCATCTTTTCCGGATGAATGACAGCCAGATTATGGAGGTTGCATCCAAAATCCGGGAATCGGGAATCAGCAGAATCATCACGGGGCACTGCACCGGTGACAGCGCCTTTGCCGTGCTCAAAGCCTGCCTCGGCCCGATGATGGAACAGTTCCGATGCGGAATGACTATCGGGACTACTTGAGCCCGTTCTTGATACGGTTCTCTGCGAAATCGCGGGCAATGATTCCCTCGGGTACTCCAGTAGCTTTGGATTCATCTACAATCCAGCTGATGGTGTTGTAGATGTTTTCAACCTGCTTGAGGACCTTCTCTTTGTCATAGGTGGTGAAGGCTTCCTGAGCTGCGTTGATGACACCGCCTCCGTTGATGATGAAGTCAGGAGCATAGAGAATCCCCTTGTCGTGGAGAATCTGGCCGCACCTGTCATCAAGAAGCTGGTTGTTTGCGGCACCGGCAACTGCGCGGCATTTCAAAGTCTTGAGGGTGTCGTAGTTGATGGTTGCGCCAAGTGCACAGGGGGAGAGGATGTCACATTCGACCGCATATATTTCTTCGTCTGAAACCTCTTTTGCGCCCCATTCGTTGACGGCGACAGCCATATTCTTGCGGTTGGAGTGGGTGGAAACGATAAGGTCGGCGCCTGCCTGATAGAGCTGGTGTGCGAGGTCGAAACCTACGTGCCCGAGCCCCTGCAGAGCAATTTTCACTCCGTGAAGGTCATCCGTTCCGTTGAGTTTGTTTGCGATGGACTTGATTCCGCAGAATGTGCCGTATGCCGTGAAGGGTGAAGGGTCCCCGCTGACATTCTTACGGCCGACAACGTAGTTGGTGGTATGCAGCACGTTATCCATATCTTCGGTTGTCGTATTGACGTCTTCGGCTGTGAAATATGCGCCTCCAAGCCTCTCGACCGCTTCCCCGAACGCTTCGAAAAGGGCTGCTGTCTTCATTGCGGGGGATGCGACAATCACACCCTTGGCTCCACCGCAGGGCAGTCCGGCGGCAGCGTTCTTGTGGCTCATTCCTCTGGAAAGACGCAGCACATCGAACAGTGCATCGTCCAGATTCTGATAGGGATATAGACGGCATCCGCCAATGGCGGGACCGAGGTTGGTGTTATGGACTGCGATGATGGCCTGAAGACCGGCTTTTTCGTTGTTGACAAACAGAACTTTTTCGTGTTTGTACTCCTGAATGAGATTTAATGACGAGGACATTGTAGTTATGTTTTATTTTCGGCTGTAAATGTACTTATAAATTTGTTTTTTAGAAAATTATTTCCTTATTTTGCGACAATGTTTGAAAGTATCGTCATTACCCTTTTGCTAATCGGCCTTGTTACTTTTGAGTAAGGTCTGCTTAAGGGTGCAGTTTATAGAATATGAATGCCTCTCAGACCTTACCGGATGAGAGGTTTTTTAATTCAGATTGGTTATGGATGTTACATCAACGTCGAATTCACAGATAAGAATAGCGGAGGTCGCCACGCGTATCCGCGAGATGCGCAGCGTGACCGGATATTCCGTGCCGGAGATGGCCTCTCTGACAGGGGTGGATGCCGGGCAGTATGAATTATATGAATCCGGTACTGAAGATCTCCCGTTCTCCTTCATCTACAGTTGTGCGCGGGCATTCAATATGGAGCTCACGGAACTTCTGGAGGGTAACAATGCGCGCCTGTCTTCATATACAATCACACGCCGCGGCAAGGGGCAGCTGACAACAAAGGAGAAGGGGATTGAAATCAGCAATATGGCTCCTCTTTTCAGAAAAAAGGTCGCCGAACCATATTGGGTTACATACGAATACTCCGAGGAACTTCAGAATAAACCTATCCATACCTCGGCCCATAACGGTCAGGAGTTCGACCTTATAGTCAGTGGCTCCCTGAAAATAAAAATAGGGGATCACTGCACTGTTCTGGAAGAAGGTGACAGTATTTATTATGACTCTTCCACACCGCACGGTATGATCGCTACAGGCGGCAGGGACTGTACTTTCTGTGCAGTCATTCTGCCGGGTGACAAAGTGGAATATGATGAGTCGGAAGTGGCTGGAACACTGGCTCCCGACAAACTAATCGAGCCTCTTGCCATCGAGGATTTCATCAAGGTCAGGACTAACGTCCAAGGTGTTCCTGAATCCATAGAGTTTTCGAACATAGATAATTACAATTTCGCTTTTGACACTATCGACCGTCTGGCCGGGAGTTATCCCGACAAGATAGCGATGGTCTATGTCGGGGATGACTTTTCTGAGAAGAAAATTACTTTCCGCCAGCTGATGCGGGCATCCAACCGCTGTGCCAATTATTTTACCTCAATAGGCATAAAGAAGGGTGACCGCGTGATGCTTATCCTTAAGCGTCACTGGCAGTTCTGGTATGCCATTCTGGGCCTTCATAAAATGGGAGCCGTCGCCGTACCCGCTACAACGCAGCTTAAGGAACATGACTTGGATTTCCGTTTTCGCAGCGGCAATATAAGTGCAATACTTTGTACCGGTGACGGAGAGATATCGTCAGAGGTGGATGCGGCTCTTGCTAAAAATGAAGGCGTCAAGGTGAAGATTATGGTGCATGGCCGGCGCGAGGGTTGGCGTTCGTTTGAAAAAGAGTTCAAAATGTACAGCACGGACTATTCCCGCAGCGTCAGCAATGCCGGTGGGGACGACACCATGATTATGATGTTCACCTCAGGTACCACCGGATATCCCAAACTGGTAACACATTCATATAAATATGCTCTGGGGCATTATATGACCGCGAGATACTGGCACGGTGTCGATCCGGAAGGCCTGCATTTTACCATCTCCGAGACAGGATGGGCCAAGTCCCTTTGGGGTAAACTATACGGGCAGTGGATGTGCGAGGGTGCTATTCTCGTTTATGATTTCGACCGTTTCCACGCTTCCGACGTTCTCAAGCTTATGTCCAAGTATAAGGTTACGTCATTCTGTGCTCCCCCGACAATGTACCGTATGCTTCTTTCGGAGAATATCTCCGATTATGACCTCAGTTTCCTGAAGGAGGCTACCACGGCCGGCGAAGCACTCAACACGGAGGCGTATTACCGCTTTGAACACGAGACGGGCCTCAAAATCCGTCAAGGATTCGGTCAGACAGAAGTGGCCCTGTGCATTGCAACTCTCCGTGGGATGGTCAACAAGGAAGGTTCGATGGGAAAGCCGGTGCCCGGTTTTGATATCAATATTATGAATCGCGACGGGCAGCTGTGCGCATCCGGAGAGTCCGGGGAAATAGTTGTCCGTGTATCCGAATCTGTCCCCTGCGGTCTGTTCCGTGGCTATTGCAGCGATGAGGAAGAGACAAGGTCAAAATGGTACGACGGATGGTATCATACCGGTGACGCGGCCTGGATGGATGAAGACGGTTATTACCGTTACATCGGACGCGTGGATGATGTCATCAAATCTTCCGGCTATAGGATTGGCCCGTTCGAAATCGAAGATATCATACTCAAGCTTCCGTATGTTGTGGATTGCGGAGTCTCTGCAGCTCCCGATGAGGTGCGCGGTCAGGTGGTGAAGGCAAGCATAGTCCTCGCTCCGGGAGTCAAGGGTACGGAAGAGCTCAAGAAGGAGATACAGGAGTTCGTAAAAGCCAATACGGCTCCCTACAAGTATCCGAGAATCATAGTTTTCAAGGATTCTCTCCCTAAGACCATAAGTGGAAAAGTTATCAGAAATCTATTGTAATATGGGAAAAATCACATTTGATTCAGATTTGTGCAAAGGCTGCGGACTTTGTGTCGAAGCCTGCCCCAAAGGCCTGATATTCATTAATACAGGCATCCTTAACCGGAAGGGTTATCATCCCGCTGCAACAGCGGAGGATGCACCCTGCATCGGATGCGCTTTCTGCGCTATGATGTGTCCCGATTGTGTCATCAAAGTCGAAAAATGATATGGCAACAAAAAAATTGATGAAGGGAAATGAAGCCCTTGCCGAAGCCGCCATCCGTTCAGGGTGCAGGTTCTACTTCGGCTATCCCATCACTCCGCAGACAGAACTTGCGGAGTATATGGCTCTCTATCTTCCCAAGGCCGGAGGGACTTTCCTTCAGGCTGAGAGTGAGATTGCCGCAATCAGTATGGTTTATGGAGCGTCAGCAGCCGGCAAGCGCGTGATGACCTCCTCCTCATCTCCCGGTATCTCTCTCAAGCAGGAAGGGATATCCTATCTTGCGGGAAGCAATCTTCCGGCAGTCATCGTCAATGTACAGCGCGGAGGTCCGGGACTCGGCGGCATACAGCCTTCACAGTCCGACTACTGGCAGGCAACCAAGGGAGGCGGACACGGTGACTATCACCTCATAGTGCTTGCACCCTCCACAGTTCAGGAGATGGCCGATCTGACGGTACTCGCTTTTGACCTTGCCGACAAATACCGTGTCCAGACAATGATACTCGCTGACGGAACGGTGGGCCAGATGATGGAGCCTGTTGAACTGCCCGAACCTGTGCAGAAGGAATATGACAAGCCCTGGGCGCTCAGGGGCAAGGGAAGCGGCAAATCCAAATTCATCACCTCTCTTTCTCTCTCTCCCGAGGAACTTGAGCAGTGGAATATCAACAACTTCGCAAAGTACGGTGAAATCGTCGCGACAGAGCAGAGAGCCGAGGAATTTATGATGGATGACGCTGAAATCTGCGTGGTTGCCTTCGGCATTTCCGCGCGTGTGTCCCGCAACGCCGTCCTGGCCGCAAGGGAGAAAGGCATCAAGGCCGGTCTCATAAGGCCCATAACTCTCTATCCTTTTCCTGAGGATATTCTGCGCAGGCACGCTGCCCATATCGACAGATTCATCAGTGTCGAACTCAATATGGGACAGATGATAGACGATATCAGACTTTCAATAGACTGCAGCAAACCGGTGTCTCTGTGCAACAGGGTGGGCGGTGTGATTGTCACCCCCGAAGAGGTGTTTGCTGCAATAGAAGGAGGAAAATAAGATGATAGTATTTGACAAACCCAAGTGCCTGAAAGATGCCCCGATGCATTATTGCCCGGGTTGCGCTCACGGACTTGTCCACAGGATTGTGGCACAGACTATCGACGAACTCGGTATTCAGGACAGGACAATAGGTATCGCACCGGTAGGTTGCGCGGTTTTCGCTTACAACTATCTTGATGTCGATATGATTGAAGCGGCACACGGACGTGCCCCCGCGGTAGCCACCGGTATCAAGCGTGCCGACCCTTCCAAGATAGTTTTTTCATATCAGGGGGATGGAGATCTGGCTTCCATCGGAATGACCGAGACAGTACATGCCGCAGCACGCGGTGAGAACATCACAGTCATCTTCATAAACAACGCCATTTACGGAATGACCGGAGGACAGATGGCTCCGACATCGCTTCCGGGACAGGTCACCCAGACCTCTCCATACGGTCGCGACGTCAATGTAGTGGGCTATCCCGTCAGGGTTTGCGAACTTCTCGCCACTCTTGAGGCTCCCTGCTACATAGAAAGGGTGGCCGTCAACAACGTGAAGAATGTCCGCAAGACCGAACAGGCTATCAGGAGGGCCTTCCGTAATCAGGTGGAAGGCAAGGGATACTCCTTCGTGGAGGTTGTGGCCGCCTGCCCGACCAACTGGAAGATGAAACCCGTTGATGCCAACAAATGGGTCGATCAGGCGATGATCCCCTATTATCCTTTAGGAGTATTCAAAGACAAGGACGCACAGAAATGAAAACTACAGCTATACTGATTGCAGGTTTCGGCGGACAGGGAACCCTTTTCGCCGGCAAGGTTCTCGCAGTGGCGAGTCTCATAAAAGGTCTCAACGTCTCGTGGCTTCCTTCATACGGTCCCGAAATGCGTGGAGGTACCGCAAATTGCAGCGTTATGATAAGCGATTCTCCGATTGGCTCACCGATAGTATCCAAGCCGGATATTCTTATGGCTTTGAATAAGCCTTCCTTCGAGAAATACGAGAAGGTGACTGTCCCCGGCGGAAGAATTTTCGTCGATTCCTCGCTGGTTGATGTGAAGAGCGGCCGCGCGGATATCGGTGTATATTACACGCCCGCCACCGAGACAGCCGGAAAAGAGGCTGGAAATGTCGGCTTGAGCAACATTGTGCTCATAGGCAAGTTCATTAAGGAGACAGGGCTCTTTACTGAAGAGGAGATAACAACAGCCATCAAAGAGATAGTGCCGGAGTCGAAGCAGGCTCTACGCGAGGCCAACATCAAGGCGCTCCGCGCCGGAATCAACGCATAGAAAAGATATGTCACGCAAAATATCCGTCAACGACACCACTTTGCGTACGGTCGGTTCGCAGCCCACTTCGGCGCTTCCCTTCAGAATCAAGATAGAAGTCGCAAGAATGTTGTCGGCGCTTGGAGTGGATGTGATAGAGACACCGCCCGTACTGAACGGAAAAAACGACTATTTTCTGGTCAAATCCATAGTGTCGGCCGTGAACGGCTGCACTGTCTCGGTCCCGGTCAACATTCTTGACCCGGAGAATCCGGCCCTGTGCCGCGATGCACTGAGGGATGCAGCCAGGCCGCGTCTGCAGGTGTCCGTGCCGGTCAGTACCGTCCAGATGGAGTATTTCTGCCACAAGAAACCGGACGACATACTGAAGCTTATAGCCCGCAACGTTTCCTGCTGCGCGGCACTCTGCCCGGAGGTGGAGTTTGTTGCCGAGGATTTCGGCCGCACCGACCACGACTTTCTTATGAGTGCCATCGGTACGGCCGTGGAGAACGGGGCCGGTATAATCTGTCTGGCCGATGCTGCCGGTGATCTGCTGGGTGACGAGTTCCAGACCCTCGTGACCGGAGTAAAAGCTGAAATACCTTCGGATATCAGGCTTGGGGTATGGTGCTCCAACGATCTTTATATGGCTGACTCCTGCGCTGTCGCAGCTGTCAGGGGTGGGGCCGACGAGGTCAAGGTTGCCGCTCTGGGCAACCGCACCGTTTCGCTGAAACGTTTTCCCCGTATTCTCAATACAAAAGAGTCCATTTGCGGAGCATCCTGCGGTGTGCGCTTGACCGAGCTCGATCACACCGCGAGTCAGATAGGTAAGCTGTGCGAGATATGCCGTAACAAGGCCACATCGCTCTCCGCGGTTGGCACGGACGGGGAGATAAGGCTTTCCATCCACGATGACAAGTCGTCAGTCCTGCAGGCAATCAGTCGTCTTGGCTATGATTTGGGCGAGGAGGACAGCGAGAGGGTATATGATACTTTCGTGCGGATTACCTCGAAGGATGAGGTCGTAGGCGCCAAGGAGCTTGACGCGATAGTGGCTTCCGCCGCTTTTCAGGTGCCTCCTGTCTTCAGGCTTGAAAGTTTTGTGATAAATACGGGTAACGTGATCACTCCTACCTGCAACATACGTCTGAGGAAGGGGGAGGAGCTGATGGAAAAGGTATGTGTCGGTGAGGGACCGGTCGATGCGGCGTTCCTTGCCATAGACGAGGCTGTGGGCCGCCATTACGAGCTTGATGACTTTCAGGTCAGGTCGGTGACCGAAGGACGTGAGGCGATGGGTGAGACAGTTGTCCGCCTGCGTTGGGAGGGCCGTCTCTACTCCGGCAGAGCCGTTTCCAAGGATATTGTCGAATCAGGCCTCCTTGCCTATCTGAATGCAGTCAACAAAATAGCATACGAGGAGGAAGAGGATTGAAACTGTCTTTTTCAACAAGAGGTTGGTCCGGCCTCGGGTGGAACGAGGTTCTGGACACCGCAACTGAACAGCATTTCTCGGGCGTTGAAGTGTATAATGCTCTCCTGAATCCCAATCTGGTGGATACGGGCGGGCCGTTTCATAAATATTCCGTGATGCAGACGGTACGTACGCTTAGGGGAAAACGTCTTTTCATACCTTGTTTCGACAGTTCGTATGACATCTCCTCTGTTTCGGTGAAGATGCGCGGTGACGTATCGTCCCTTATGAAGATTGCCGCAGACACCGGTTCTCCCTATGTCTGCGTCTTTGCGAAAGATGACAATATGGATGCTGTGAGGAGCAACCTCGGCATTCTCCTGCCTGTCGCACGGAAACTTGGAGTCAGCATACTTGTCAAGACCAGCGGCATTTTCTCCGACACCGGTCTTCTTCGGGAACTGATGGATTTTTTCGCCAGCGACAATCTGGCCGTACTGTGGGATGTCCACCATCCCTATAGGGACAAGGGTGAGAGTCCGTTCCAATCCATCAAGAATCTCGGGGCATACGTCAGGCATGTCCATCTGAGGGACAGTGATGACAACGGGGCTTACACTATGATAGGCGAGGGGAGTCTCCCTGTCGCTGAGGTGATGGGCTCCCTCTCTTCCATAGATTACGACGGATTCGTTTCACTTGAATGGAAACCGGAATGGATGGCTGAAATGGATGACCGTGATGTCATCTTTCCGTATTTCGTCAATTATATGAACCGTTTCGCCAGAGCCGGGGAGAGACGTGCGGACAAACTCTACCGTAACCACGACGACACCGGTCTGTATGTCTGGAAGAAATACGACCTCATAGACCTGACTTTCCCGAAGGTGCTTGACCGTATGGTCGAAGAGTTTCCGGACCAGTACTGTTTCCGATACACCACGCTCGATTACACCCGCACCTACTCGGAGTTCCGGGAGGATGTGGACAATTTCGCCAGGGCTCTCGTTTCTCTCGGAGTCCGCCCCGGAAGCAAGGTGAGCGTATGGGCGACCAATGTACCTGCCTGGTACATAAGTTTCTGGGCCACTGTCAAGATAGGAGCTGTCCTGGTGACGGTCAATACAGCCTATAAGTCGCACGAAGCCGAATATCTGCTTCGTCAGTCGGATACGCATACACTGATAATGATAGAGAAGAGTCTGGATTCCGACTATAGCAAGATAATCAACGAATTGTGTCCTGAAATAAACAGAACCCGAGCGGGAGATCCTCTTCATTGCTCGCGGCTGCCTTTCCTGCGCAACGTGATTACGGTGGGATTCAGACAGAAAGGGTGTCTTACTTTCGAGGAGGCGATGGCGCGCAAGGAGAGGACTGCACCCGAAGTGATTGCAAGAATGGCCGCAGAAGTGCGCCCGGACGATGTCTGCAATATGCAATATACTTCCGGCACGACGGGCTTCCCGAAGGGTGTGATGCTCACTCACTACAATGTGGTCAACAACGGCAAATGCATTGGAGACCGTATGGGGCTGTCAACTGCCGACAGGATGATGATACAGGTGCCTATGTTCCATTGTTTCGGGATGGTGCTTTCAATGACTTCATCCATCACCCACGGGGCAACGCTCTGTCCTATGCCCTATTTCTCCGCCAAGTCATCGCTCTCCTGCATCAATCAGGAGCACATAACCTGTTTTAATGGCGTTCCCACAATGTTCATCGCAATGTTCAACCATCCCGATTACAGAAAGACGGATTTTTCATATATGCGTACGGGTATAATGGCCGGTTCTGGGTGTCCGCCCGAACTGATGCGCCGCGCCGCAAGGCCCGATGAGATGAATATGCGGGGAATAGTGAGCGTTTATGGCCAGACGGAGACTTCTCCCGGCTGCACGATGTCCAGTTGGACGGATGACATAGATGTCAGATGCGATACTGTCGGATATCCTTTCCCCCACGTGGAGTGCAAGGTCATCAATCCTGAAACCGGAGAGCCTGTGGGCACAGGTGAGAACGGCGAGTTCTGCTCCCGCGGATATAACACTATGAAGGGGTATTACAAGATGCCTGATGCCACAGCCCAAGCCGTCGATTCTGAAGGATGGATGCATTCAGGAGATTTGGCGTGTATCGATGCCGACGGCAATTATCATATAACCGGCAGGCTCAAGGATATGATAATCCGTGGTGGTGAAAACCTGTATCCCAAGGAGATAGAGGAATTTATATATACTCATCCGGCCGTGAAGGACGTTCAGGTAATCGCAATCCCGGATGTCAAATACGGTGAAGAGGCAATGGCCTGCATTATCCTTAAGGAGGGATGCTCCGTCACCGAAGAGGAAATGCGCGATTATATGACTTCACGTCTGGCCCGGCACAAAGTTCCGCGATACATTGAGTTCGTGGAAAGCTTTCCCATGAATGCGGCCGGCAAGGTTCTCAAATATAAGATGCGCGAGGAGTTTGTAAGAAGGTTGGGCATAAATTCCACTCAGTAGCGTGCAGTACGGTTTTGGTAATATTCAGAACAGATTATTATATTTGTAACTGTTATGAAGAAAATCAAAATCGCTCTTATCTGGAAAATTCTCATTGCCTGCACGCTCGGGTGTCTTCTGGGTCTGGTGTTGCCTGCGCCTGCCATCAGGATTTTCACCACCTTCAATTATGTTTTCTCCCAATACATCGGATTTATGATTCCTCTCATCATAGTCGGTCTTGTCACGCCGGCTATTTGCAGGATGGGGTCCGATGCGGGAAAAATGCTGCTTTTTACAATCGGACTTGCCTATTTTTCCAGCGTGGTTGCCGGTATGTTCTCATACGGCGTAAGCACAAGCCTTTTCCCCGGGCTTCTTGACGGCTTGCGTATGGACATCGACAGCTCCGGCCCGGATGCAGTGTCTCCGTTCTTTACTCTGGACATACCTGCAATTATGGAGGTTACAACCGCCCTGGTTTTTGCGTTTCTGGTCGGGACATTGCTTACAGCCGCGGACAAGGGCGGGCATTTGAAGGAAGTTGTCTATGATTTTGAGGATGTTGTGACAAAAGCTATCTCAAAGACACTCGTTCCGCTTCTGCCTGTCTATATATTTGGTATCTTTCTCAAGATGACATACGAAGGGGATGCGGCTCCGATAATGACAGTATTCGCCAAAATCATTGCCGTGATACTGGCAATGAGCATTGTCTGGTTGCTTGCGATTTTCTGCTTTTCCGGGCTGCTGTCAGGCAGGAATCCTTTCAAATGTCTGGTAAGGATGCTTCCGGCATATCTGACTGCGCTTGGGACCTCGAGCAGTGCCGCTACCATCCCGGTTACGCTCTCCAGTGTCCGCAAATGTGGCATAAGCGAATCTGTGAGCAATTTCTCGGTTCCTTTGTGCGCCACGATACATATGCCCGGCTCAATGATAAAGATTACGGCCTGCGCCATAGCGATTATGCTTCTTCAGGATATGCCTTTCTCATTCGGACTTATGCTTCAGTTCATAATGCTGATGTCGATTACGGCAGTAGCCGCTCCGGGAGTCCCCGGGGGAATGGTGATGGCGGCGGTGGGCGTTCTTGCGGCAGTACTGGGATTCGACGCTTCCAGTCAGGCTCTGATAATCACGCTCTATATCGTTATGGACAGCTTCGGCACAGCCTGCAACGTCACTTCCGACGGTGCAATTGCCATGATTGTGGAAAAGTTGTTCGGTCGGCCGGTTCCTGCCCGGTCCGGCAGAGTGATACCGTCTCAAAAAATTGAACTACGCGGTTGAGAATGAACTGGACACGAATAGTAGTCCCTGCCTGCATCGTGGAGGAATTTTTCAAGAGCGCGTTTTTATCAAATTTTTCTGCGCCGTGAACTTGGGAAGAAATTCCAGACATAGCGGGATGCACGCTGTGCACAGAGAAGTGACGACAACAAAAGTAATCAGACCTTTGCCGATATCCGGCATATTTCCGCACAGTTTGCATATCGCACCGCCGAAAAGAATCGCTCCGACGGTCAAAGTGGCTGTCCGAGGTATCTTTCCCTGTAGCAGAGAATCAGAGTGGCGGAGAGGATGAATGCCAGAACTTCCGCGACGTTGACCGCCATCCAGATGCCGTCGATGCCCAGAAATGCCGGCAGGATGAAGACTGAAGCAAGTTCGAAGACAAGCGTTCTGGCGAATGCCGCAACCGCTGAGACAAGGCCGTTGTTGAGGGCTGTGAACCAGGCGGAGCAGAACATATTGAAACCGCAGATGAGAAAGCAGAGCATATAGATTCTCAGGGCCCTGACCGTAAGGTCGCAAAGCTCCGGGTCATACCCTACGAAGAGTTTTGCGATTGCCGGAGCGAGGAGTTCAGCCGTTCCGGTGAGCAGGAGGCCGCTGACAGCGATGATTCCGACACTTTTTCGCAGCAGGCTGCGGAGTTCGACCCTGTTTCGAGCCCCGTAGTTGAAGGCGATGATTTGGGAGACGCACAGGTTGTATCCGATGAAGACTGCGGCCAGAATGAAGCCCAGATACATAATTATCCCGTATGCGGAAACGCCGTTCTCGCCGACATATTTCATCAGCTGGAAGTTGTAGCCGATGCTCACAATGTTCAGTGCAATGTTCCCCACATATTCGGACATACCATTGGTGCAGGTCCTGCTGATTGATTTCCAATCGATGGAGGAGAATGCAACGAAACGGAGATGGCTGCTGTTTCTCTTCGACGCGAAATGAGCCAGCGGATATGCCCCTCCCACTGCAAGAGAAAGGGCGGTCGCAATCGCCGCACCTGTCAGACCCCAGCCGAACACCACCACGAACAGTGCATCGAGGACGATGTTTATGACTCCGCAAATAATGCTCATCACTGTCCCGAGTTCCGGCCTCTCCGCAGTCATATAGAAGGACTGGAATGCCATCTGCAGCGTGAGTCCCGGCAATCCGCAGACCACTATCCTGCCGTATCTTACGGACAACCGGACCATTTCTCCCTCCGCTCCGAGAGCCAGTGCGAGAGGTTTCATCAGAACAAGCAGGAGGATGCTGAATATCACTCCCGAGACGGCGGTGAGGAAGACTATCATAGTGAAGACCGACCTGGCCTTGTCGCCGTTTCCTTCGCCCAGAAGTTTGGAGACCAGGGCGCTGCCTCCTGTGCCGGTCATCAGGCCGACAGCGGACAGCAATGCTATGACCGGCCATATCAGGTTGAGGGAGGCGAAGGCTGTTGTGCCCGCGAAATTGGAGACGAAGAATCCATCGACGACGCTATAGACGGAGGTGATAATCATCATTGCAATCGACGGAAGGCTGGTCCGTACCAGCCGCCATATTCCGTAGTGTCCTGTCAGTTCAACCTTCATCGGGCCGCAAAGATACAGCATTATTCGCTATATTACATGGTTTGTCTCATAATCGACAAAAAACAGAGAATTATTTTGGAGATGTTCACTAATTAGTTAACTTTGTGGCAATGAAAAGAGAATACATACGGACTATTCAGGTTTTCGAGGGCCATTTTGTTGAATTCAAGAAAACCTTATCTAAAGATGTCCTGAAGAAGATATATCAGGTTTTTATGCTGATAATGACTGTGGAAATGGTACCGTTCAAATTCTTAAAACCCATTACATCGGTCAGGGACTTATATGAGATACGAATTGAGGAAGGAGGCAACATATTCAGGGTGTTCTGCTGTTTTGATGAAGAGAAATTGATAATCCTTTTCAGCGGCATCCAGAAGAAATCACAGAAAACTCCCAAAGAGGCGCTGGATAAAGCTGAGGCCCTGATGAAGAAATATTTTGAATTGAAAAGGAGCAGAAAAATGGAAAATAACAAGAAAATGAATCTCACACCAATCGAGGACCTTATTGCAGAAGATTTCGGTAATGTCGGCACACCGGAGCGCGATGCATTCGAGATGGAATGCGACGCTTTCATCATCGGTGAGCAATTGAAAGAAGAACGTTTGAAGGCCGGACTGACGCAGGAGGAATTGGCGGACAAGATAGGCACCAAGAAAAGTTTTATCTCCCGTGTGGAGAAAGGACGGGCTGATATTCAGTTGTCAACGCTGGTGAAAGTATTCCGAGGACTAGGAAGGGAAGTTAGTGTGCGCGTCTTGTAGCTGCTGAGGACAATCCAAACAAGATTGGAAACATTCGCATATCCAAATAAGTTTGATAATTGCATTCCGATAATTTGGATACCATTTTGGCATTTCTTATATTTGCGACAAACTATAAAACTATGACAGTAGTAAGCATTCGAGATTTCAGATCAAACCAGGGGAAATACCTCGGTCTTGCGGCCAACGGGGAAAGTGTTATTCTCACTTCCCGTGCCGGAAGTTTTAAGAT
>JAZLIS010000113.1:0-22912 GCA_045617505.1 Bacteroidales bacterium
AAGGCCGGAGTGGACCCGTCGGAGGCCATAGTTGTGGAGAACGCTCCTATGGGCGTACACGCCGCGCACACGGCCGGCTGCCGTGTCATTGCCGTCAACACGGGTCCTCTGCCTGATTCCTCCCTTCTGAACGAAGGAGCGGACTTCCTGTTCCACACGATGGCGGAACTTTCCGAAAACATAGGAGATATCATACGCAGATGAAACGCATAGCAGTACTTACCGGAGCCACTTCCGGTATGAAAACTTTTCTTTTCCTTGCAGCTGACCCTTAATATATAGAAATCAGGCAGCTACTTGATTTGTAACTGCCTGATTTCTAAGGTTTTATTTGGTAGCGGGACCCAGGATTGAACTGGGGACCTCATGATTATGAATCATGCGCTCTAACCAGCTGAGCTATCCCGCCTTAAAGTTGAGGTAGACGGATTCGAACCGCCACTAAGAGGACCAGAATCTCTTGTGCTGCCATTACACCATACCTCATCGGGCCTGCAAAGGTAGAAAAAAAACTTATGCAAACAAAAAAAGCGACTAAAATTTAGCCGCTTTTTTACATTGCCTTTTTTGATTACGCGCAATGACTCTGGACGAACTCACAGAATTGTGACATTGTCTGAATAGTATTGAATTCCTTGGGGTCCATCTTGAATCCGAAAGTGTCTTCGACAAAGACAACGACATCAACGACTTCCAGACTGCCTATTCCCATATCGTCCTTGAGCTTGGATTCAGGGAAAATCATATCTTCCTCTACTTCAAGTTCGTCAATGAGGAAAGCTTTGATTTTTGTTTCAACTTCTTGTAATGTCATAGTATAGGTAGATTTCAAATATGTATAATGTTCGTGATATTCGGAGCAAAGGTAGTAAAAAAAAACTTATTACAAAAAAAACTGAGGACAAGGCCTGCGTCATTCGGCCAGACACCTGTCAAGAGCCCGCTCAATGGCTTTTCTGTCCATATTATGACCGATGAATACGATTTTCTGCATTCTGTCTCCATAGATGTCATCCCAGTCCGCGGATAAGGAACTGTCCCGTTCGAGCATGTCGTTGAGTTCGGTCGGGGGCATTGTCGCGTACCAGTCTCCGACGTTTCTCATTGAGAACTGCTTGCCGGCCTGTTCAAAGAGATAGCAGGTGTCGAACTCCTCGCTGAAATAACAGATTCCCTTGGTTCTGATTACGGATGCGGGCCAGTGCTTCGCCACGAAATTGTCGAAGGCGTTTAGGTCGAGCGGCTGCCGTCTGTAATATACGAAAGTCCCGATGCCGTATTCATCGGCCTCTCCTTCCTCATCGTGCTCGTGTTCGTGATGTCCTTCGACCTCTTTTATCCACCTCGCGGATGTGGCGACCTTCTCGAAATTGAAGAGTCCGGTGTTCAGAATCAGGTCGAAATCCACGTCGCCGTAGTCGCAGCAGATGATTTCCGCTTCCGGCTGGATGGTGCGGATAATTCTGATTATCCGCTCTCTCTCCTCTGCCGTTACCTCGGATACCTTGTTGAGAAGTATTTTGTTGCAGAATTCCATCTGCTGTATCACAAGACTTTGGATATCTTCGTCATCTATGTCTTTCCGAGTCAGGTCATCGCCGCATCCGAATTCATCTTTCATACGCAGTGCATCAACCACTGTCACGATGCTGTCGAGCCTGACCGGGCCATCCTTGGCTAGCATAGGATATATTGAGGGAATGGAGCAGATAGTCTGTGCGATTGGCTCCGGCTCACAGATCCCGCTGGCTTCAATCACGATGTAATCGAACTTGTCAAGCACGGCTATTCCGTGCAGCTGCTCTATCAGGTCGGTCTTCAGCGTGCAGCAGATACACCCGTTCTGCAGGGCAATGAGATTTTCATCTTGCTTGCCTACAATACCTTCTTTCTGAATGAGGTCTGCGTCTATGTTGACCTCTCCTATGTCGTTTACGATGACGGCGAAACGGATTCCCCTCCTATTCGCCAGTATTTTGTTGAGAAGCGTGGTTTTCCCGCTTCCGAGATAACCTGTCAGAAGCAGGATGGGTAATTCTTTTTTATTCATAGTTTCTGGGCCATTCGCCCACCTCCATGTCTTTCAATTTTCCTCCCTCAATGCGGAAACGCAGTGCGGTACGCACAAGGTGGAAGCCCTGCAGTCCGCAGGCACCCGGATTGAGGACCATCATATTGTAATGTCTGTCGTTCATCACTTTCAGAATATGGGAATGTCCGCAGACGAAGATATCGGGGCGGTGTGCCTCTATCAATCTGACCGCTCTATAATCATATCGTCCCGGATATCCCCCGATATGGGTCATCAGAATCTTGAGCCCCTGAATTTCAATTGCCTGAGCTACCGGGTAGTCAATCCTGACATCCTGACCGTCACAATTGCCGTGAACACCGATCAGGGGTTTGAATGAGGATATTTCCGCGGCGGTCGAAGCACTTCCGAAATCACCGGCGTGCCATATCACATCGACGGGCTCAAGGAATTTTCTGACCCGGTCGTCGAAATGGCAGTGTGTGTCGGATATCAGACCAATGTATGCCATCGCGGAGGAACTTGTCAGTTGTTCAGGTAATAAATCACGTTGGTCACCACTCTCACTTTCTTTATGTGAGGGGTGTTGCTGTCCCGGTCAGTTATGGTGAAGGTACCCTGTGAGGCCTGCTTGATTTTGCCGAGGCTGCTTTCCGAGTCCTTTGCGAATTTCTGAGCCACTTCCCTGGCATTCTTCGTGGCCTCCTCTATCATTTCCGGCTTTATGTCGTTGAGGGCCTCGAATGAGAATTCGCTCTTGGTGTCCCAGTCGTTTTCCAGAGTGATGCCGCTTTTTATCAGTTCCATCTGCTGCCCCATCAGTTCGAGGATGCTGTCAACTTCCTTTGAGGAGACGGTGACGGTGCATTTGGCGACATAGCGGAACGTGCGCTCGTTGTTGCCGTACTCCTGGGTATATTTGTCGGATATGGTCGGGATGGCGATGCTGATTTCTCCTCTGGAGATACCTCCTTTTGTAAGAAATGCAGTGACAGATTCAGTTCTGGTGCGGATTTCGGAATAGATGACATTCAAGTCGTTGCCCACCACCTTGAAAGTCATCGGCCATACCACGCGGTCGGCCTTGACCTCTCTTTCGCAGAGGCCCTTGACGTTTACGGTCCTGTCGTATGACTTGAATTTTCCGGCAGTGCGGGGAAGCATACACCCCAAAACAATGAGTCCGACCATTATTGCCAGACCGGAAAAGACTCTTGATTTGTCCATAAAATTCAATATTTGGTATTGTTCGGGCAAAAGTACTAACTTTATGCCAGATATTCAAACCGGATTTCTGATACGATGGAACTGTTTTATTCAAGAGACATATCGTCCGGAGGGGACATTCTGGATGAGCAGGAGTCGGCTCACTGCGTGAAGGTCCTCAGACACAGGGCGGGGGATTCGATAAATGTGATAGACGGAAAAAGCCGGCTGTACAGATGCACTCTGACTGATGACAACCCCAAGCGGGTACGCTTTTCCGTGGATGAATGCATTGAGGGGTACGGAAGTCATCCGTATCATCTTCATATGGCTGTGGCCCCGCCCAAGAATATGGACCGTTTTGAGTGGTTTGCGGAAAAATCCACTGAAATAGGAGTGGATGAGATTACTCCTCTGTTCGGGGATTATTCCGAAAGGAGGGTCTTCAAGCCGGAAAGGGTGGAAAGACTGCTTGTCAGTGCCGCCAAGCAGTCGCACAAGGGTGCCATCCCTGTCCTTCACACTCCTGCTGCGGTAAGGGAGTTTATATGTGCCACGGCGGATTCGCCCTCATTGAAGATTGTCTGCTATTGCGATGACGTTCCGGGGTTTGCCTTTACCAAATCGGAACTTACCGATTATCTCAGAACATCTGAAAGCCGGGACATTATCGTGATGATAGGGCCGGAAGGCGATTTTTCCCGTGGAGAGATAGAGGCCGCCGTCGCAGCCGGATGGAAAGTGGCTTCCCTGGGAGAAAGCCGGTTGAGAATAGAAACCGCCGCGGTTGTAGCAACCGCCGCGGTATATCTTGAAAGAAGCCGTTGATTCCGGTGTCAGCTCAAAATGGTTTCTCAGAAAAACAGACTATTACCGATTTTACATCAGAATTACCATATTTTTCCCTAATTTCGCAATCTCACAAAAGACAAATTATGGAAAGAAAGAGACGAGTAAGATTTGCACCGAGTCCGACAGGCCCTCTCCATATGGGAGGCGTCCGTACAGCACTGTACAACTATCTTTTTGCAAAACAGGCGGGGGGCGATTTTGTCCTTCGTATTGAAGATACCGATTCCCAGAGATTTGTGCCCGGGGCCGAAGAATATATAATCGAAGCGCTGAGATGGTGCGGAATATATCCCGACGAAGGTGTGGATGAGAATGGAAAAGTGGTCGAGGTTCCGTCTGAGCGTCACCCTTATGCTCCGTACCGTCAGAGCCAGAGGCGAGGCATATATCGCAAATATGCAGAACAACTCGTTGAAGCCGGATATGCCTATTACGCTTTCGACACTCCCGCTGAACTCGCGGCCCTCAGGGCTGAGGCTGAAGCGAGAAAGGAGACTTTCATCTACAATTGGCAGACAAGGGAGAAGATGCGCAATTCTCTCACTCTGCCGGCGGATGAGGTTTCAAGACTTTTACGGGAGGATACAGGATGGACTATCCGTTTCAAGATTCCTGCAGACAGGACCGTTATGATGGATGATCTTATACGCGGACATATAGAAGTCAACAGCGGTACTCTCGATGACAAGGTGTTATGGAAAAGGGCTGACGAACTCCCGACATACCATCTGGCAAATATTGTAGATGACCACCTTATGGAGATTACCGAGGTTATCAGGGGCGAGGAATGGCTCCCCTCCCTGCCGCTTCACTATCTTCTCTATGAGGCATTCGGTTGGACTGACTCCCAGCCTCGTTTTGCACATCTTTCACTGCTCCTCAAGCCGGACGGAAAGGGCAAGCTGAGCAAACGTGACGGTGACAGACTGGGGTTCCCTGTATTTCCTTTGAAATGGGTCAATGCCGAAGGTGAGGTTTCCCGCGGTTACAGGGAAGACGGCTATTATCCTGAAGCTTTCATCAATATGCTTGCCTTGCTGGGCTGGAATCCGGGGAATGACAGGGAACTTTTCACGGTCGATGAACTGGCCCCCATATTCTCGCTGGATAGGGTCATCAAGTCAGGGGCCCGCTTCAATGCCGACAAGGCGAAATGGTTCAATCAGGAATATCTTAGGCAGAGACCTCTCGAACAGCTGGTCGCTGATTTCAAGGCTTGTGCAGGTGAGAAGCTGGACGGTTTTTCTGATGAGTACATATCTGATGTGCTGGAACTCATGAAGGAGAGAGCCCACTTCATCACTGAGATGTGGGATCTGACTTCATATTTTTTCCGCGCTCCGGAATCATACGACGAAGTTTCCGTTGCAAAATTCTGGAAAGAGGAGGCCAAAGGAGCGATGCCTCAGGTCAGAACTCTTCTTGCCGGCCTAAAGCCGTTCACAAAGGAAAATATTGAAGAATCTCTTCACGAACTGATAATGTCTGAAGAATGGCCTATGGGAAAGATTATGAATTCCCTCAGGCTGTTTCTGGTAGGGGTGTCCAAAGGCCCCGGAGTCGCTGATATGATGGCACTGTTCGGTAAAGAGGAGACATTGTGCAGAATTGATTATGCTGTGTCGAAACTTATTTGAAGCAGGAGGTAATATGATAATAGGAATAGCATCGGATCACGCCGGAGCGACTTACAAGACTGAAATTGCTCGTTACCTTGCAAGACGGGGTTACGGAATTGTGGATTTCGGAACATATCAGGGGGAGGAGAGCGTGGATTATCCTGATTTTGCTCACGCGCTGGCGGAGGGAATCCTTGGCGGTGCGGTAGAGAAGGGTATTGCAATCTGCGGCACAGGAAACGGTATGTCGATGACACTTAACCGTTACCCCGGCATTGTGGCCGGTCTAGCCTGGAACAGAGCCGTGGCCGGGCTGGTGAAGGCTCACAACAATGCGAATGTGCTTACCCTGCCTGCCAGATTCATTTCATTGGCAACTGCCAGAGCCTGTGTCAAAATCTGGCTCGAAACCGAGTTCGAAGGCGGACGTCATCTCCGCCGCGTAGCCAAAATCCAGAAGCAGGGCTGAGATGTTTGTCCTTGAACATTGTCCGATTGAGGGAGACCTCTCTGCCTTTTTCGCGGAGACCCTTCCTTCCCGGTCGATAGAAAATTATCCGGAGGGGATAGTTCTTCCCATTGACAAACCATACCGCTGGACTTCAGCTGATGTGGTTCGCAAGGTTAAGTTCCAGTTTCAGAAGTTTTTCAACCTTAAAAAGATGAAGGTCGGTCATGCCGGGACATTGGATCCGCTTGCCACCGGTCTGCTGATTGTCTGTGTGGGCAATGCCACGAAAAAGGCCGAGCAGTTCCAGTCGGGAGACAAGGATTATCTGGCTACTTTTGAATTCGGGGCCACGACTGCTTCCTTCGATTTGGAACAGCCGGTGGATGAACTCTTCCCGTTTGAGCATATCTCCGAGGATATGGTCAGAAAGGCCCTGACCTCATTTATCGGCGAGCAGGAGCAGGTCCCTCCAATGTTTTCAGCAAAGATGGTGGGAGGCGTGAGAGCATACGAGTATGCCAGAAGCGGGGAGCCTGTGGAATTGAGTACGGCTACAATCAATATAAAAGAGATGGAACTTGTTTCATTCCATCCTGCAGGTGAGACTGTACCGGAGTCATACTGCGAGACGGCCGCCGGAAGGGGGAAATCCGATCTGACGGCCGTAAGGAATATCCATAATTATCATATCAGCAGTCAAAGTGACGGAAGCCGTCCTGTTGCCACTGTGAGAATAAGGTGCAGCAAAGGGACTTATATCCGCTCTATTGCCCGCGATTTAGGCCTTGTCCTCGGGTCTGGGGCTTATCTGACTGCTCTCCGCCGCTGCGGCAGCGGCAGCTTTTTCCTGTTCGGCGATTAACCTCTCTTTTCTGTAGTAAGCCGGTTCGTCTTCCAATTCTGCAATCAGGTGTGGATCTTCGGTAAGCAGAACGGGGGTTCCTGTGTTACGCTGACGGTTTATCCTGATCTCCTTCGTGGCTACGTATGGCGTTCCGTGCTTGAGAATGTGACTGTTGTCCTTCTCAAGAGTAATTTCCACTCTGTTGCCCCTTGCAGAAACGGGCTCGTCTATTACTGGAAGTTGAGCCATATCAAAGCCGGTTGCGATGATGGTTACGCTTATCCTGTCCGCCATATCTGCCTTTTTTACGATACCTCTCTTGAAATTGATGACGGTCCCGGTGTATTTCTTCGTATAGTCCATAATCTGGGCCATCTCGGACATTGTCACGGCGTTCTCTCCGTCACTGCTGGAGATGTTCACCAGGGCATTGCGGACATTGCTCAGATCAAGATTGTTGAGAAGAGGGGAGTGGAATGCCATATCGACGGCTGTCTCTGCACGGTTGGGGCCGGACGCTTCTCCGATACCCATCAGGGCGACTCCGCTGTTTTGCATCACCTTTCTCACGTCGGCGAAATCCACGTTTATGTATCCGCCACAGGTGATTATTTCCGCAATGCTCTTGACAGCCGTAGCCAGAACTTCGTCGGCCTTGGGAAATGCATTGAAAACGTCAAGTTCCCCATGGAGCTGATAAAGCTTCTGATTGTCGATAATCAGCGTGCAGTCAACGTTTTTCGTCAGTTCATGAATTCCTTGGACTGCCCGGTACAGGGCCTCTTCTCCTTCATCCCTGAAGGGGATGGTGACAACGCCTACAGTGAGGAATCCCCTCTCTTTTGCGGCCTGTGCCACTACGGGGGCGGCACCTGTTCCAGTTCCGCCACCCATTCCGCAGGTGACGAAGACCATCTGTGTGTCCTGACCGAACGATGCGCGTATTTCGTCTATTGACTCCAATGCGGCTTTTCTGCCAACATTATAATCCGTACCGGCTCCCAGACCCTTTGTAGTCATCGGGCCCAACTGTATTCTGTTGGGAACGGGACTCATCTCCAGAGCCTGACGGTCCGTGTTGCATATCAGGAAATCTACTTCATTCAATCCCTGCCTGAACATATGGCTCACGGCATTGCTTCCGCCGCCGCCTACACCGATAACGGTTATGATATTGCCGCGTTTTTCCCAATCGTTGGGTATAAGGTCCTTATCCATAGTGCTATGCTTTATGCGTTGTCGTTTGTGTTATCAGAAAACAATGTGTCGAAAAATGATTTGCGATTGCGTTTCTCCTCTTCCCTGCGCTTTTTCTCCACATCTCTCTTTCTCTTTTCTTCCTCCTTGCGCTTCCTGTCCTCTTCCTCCTTTCGCTTCTTATCCTGCTCTCTGCTTTGATCATGATCCGAATTTCCTCCGGTACCGAACAGGCCGCTGAAAAGTGTTCTGTTTTCATTGACTGCTCCGTTTGTCTGCGGGACATTAATCTCGTCCGCGTGGGAGAGCCTGGGGGCGAAACCCTCCAGCACAAGGCCTACTGCAACGGACGAATATGCGTCGAAAGCAGCTTCAGCGCTGTCGTTAGTGATGGTTGTGCGTGGAGCGGCCAGCCTGACATTCCTGCCGAGGACCGCTTGTGCAAGTTGCCGTAAGTTTTCCAGATATGCCGTGCCTCCTGTGATGACAACTCCTGACGCCAGTTTGCCTGACCATTTGCTGCTGTCAAGAATGTGACGGACAGCATCAAGTATCTCGACGACCCTGTCTTCGATGACACTTGTAAGGAGGTTCAAGTCTATTTCTCCCTCCGGAATGCCGTCTTTGTTCTTATATACGAGTCTGGAGTTCTCGGGGACAATGTCCGGGCAGCAGTTCCCTCTCTGCAGTTTGATCTCTTCCGCCCATTTGGTCGTGATATTGGCTACATTCTTTATGTCGTTGGTCACAGCATCTCCTGCAAAAGGTATGCTGGCTACGTCCAGAACCACGCTGTCGCGGATAAGAGCGATTTCAGTCGTTCCCTTTCCGATGTCAACGAGAGCCACCCCGTTCTCCAGTTCCGTCTCGGTTAGAACTGCGCGGGCTGAAGCTATAGGGGAGAGAATCATCTTCCTTATCTGAACGCCGCAGGTGTCCATAATCTGACGGCGGTAGCCGATGAGGGATTCTTTGCCGAACACCATAAGCAACTCGGCCTCAATGTCGTTTCCGGCCATTCCGATAGCCTCTTGCATTGAGATACCGGTATATTCGTCGATGGAATATTTGAGCGGGGAGGCTTCCAACAGTATCTCGCCGTTCGCGTTTTTTGTGTTGTGACGGGCTTTTGTCATTGAGTCTATCTCCTCCGATGTGATATAACTGGAGGGATTGGTACGGTGTAACGTAAAGGTGCCGGTCTCCCTGTGAAGGAATTTCGCCCCGATATTGAGAATCACCTGCTCGACTTTTTCATCTATGTCTTCTTCCACTGACTCGATAAGTTTGGCTACAGTCCTCTCGACGTGGAAGATATTGATGATTTCACCATTCTTTATTCCAGTGGAAGGCAGTTCGATATAACTGACTATCCGCACTCCCGCGTCAGTCTTGCAGCCCGTGGCGGCGGCGATCTTGGATGACCCCAAATCGATGGATGTGATGTATTTGCCCATATTATTTACATATTATTTGATTATCATATTTGAGATTCACTGTTGAATAGCGCTTTTCTGCGGAGTTGGGAAGTATGTTCCTGTAGAAGGCTTCCAGTTTCCCGAACTTCACTTCAATGGCATCGGGGGGGCCGAAAATCACGTGCTGTTTCAGGCCTCTCATATAGAGTATTATATCTCCGTTGTCCGCAATGTCAATCTGCTCTGTGGCTTCCGCCCAGTAAGGGTGCTCCGAAATGAATCCGGACAGAGAAATGATATCTTCAAGCCATTTCAACTGGGCCCTGTTGAGCACGGCCCTGCAGGAGTCTGCCGCAATCGGAATTGCACCTGTTACAATCGGTACGTCCGTATGACGATAGACGGGGAACAGAAATCCGTTTTCATCGGAATAATAACTGCCTCCGTCGGTAATGAATCTTACGACAGGTTTTCTCTGTGAGAGGACAATGGAGATATGCCGGCTGTCCTTTCTGAATGCTTCAGCGTGAGCCACCTCCCCGAACTCCATCACAGCAGTCTCCAGATTGTGCAGATTTATGCTGTCGCAACGGCCGCTCAGATTCCATTGTGCCAGCCGTTCCTTCACTTCAGAGGAACTTATCAGGGAGTTTTCCAGGGAATCCACCACCACTACGTCCAGCCCGGAAAACATCTCCTGAGCGGAATGCGCACTGACGAGCCTGTGGACATAGAAAAAATATGCCCCGAACAGACCACCTGACAGAATACAGGCTATGACGGTTATAATGATTCTTTTAAGCATTCTTCTATCTGTATGATGAATCGGTCGATATCTCCGGCGCCGAGAGTCACTATGCAGTCATTTCGGTGAGCGCGGACAAAATCCAGTATTTCATCCTTTTCAATCAGATGTTTGTCCCCGATGGAGACTTCGTCGAATATCAGTTTTGACGTGACCCCTTCGATGGGCTCCTCGCGGGCGGGATAAATCGGCAGCAGTCCGAGAGAGTCAAGCCTGCTGAGAGATTCGGCAAAATCTGACGAGAAATCGCGTGTGCGGGTGAAAAGATGCGGCTGGAATATACCGCAAATTCTCTTATCCGGGAATATGTTCCGGATGGAGCTGATGGATGCGGCTATTTCCGCAGGATGATGAGCATAGTCATCTATGTAGGCGCGTCCGTTAACGTTGACGCGGATGTCGAACCTCCTCCGGACACCCTGAAAACTGGCCAGGGCTTCCTTCAGTCTGACCGGAGCCACTCCGTGCAGAAGTGCTAAGGCGCTGGCCCCTACGGCGTTCTCAACGTTGACCCATCCCGGGATTCCGACGGTGCAATGTTCGATTTTCCCGGTCGGGTGATTCAGCGTGAAATCAAACCTTCCTCCTTCTATGGGAGTGATGTCGGATGCATAGAAATCGCAGGGGGTGTCAAAGGAGTAGCGGT
This sequence comes from Bacteroidales bacterium, assembly GCA_045617505.1. GTDB lineage: Bacteria > Bacteroidota > Bacteroidia > Bacteroidales > UBA932 > Cacconaster. The sequence goes on from JAZLIS010000113.1 coordinate 11,071, forward strand.
ATGTCTTTGCTTCTACGTTGGCAATGGAGACTTCTACTCCATTTTTGATAACTATCGCCCCCATTGCGTCCGTCTGTGAGGCGAATTCGCTGAAAGCCTCTATGACGTGTTTTCTGTCCTGATATATGTCAAGATGATCGGCGTCTGTGGCTGTGATGAGTGCAAGTTGGGGAAACAGTTGCAGGAATGACCTGTCGAATTCGTCCGCCTCGGCCACCAGAACCCGGCTCTTGCTCAACAGGAGGTTGCTTTCATAATTCTTGGAAATGCCTCCGAGAAATGCGTTGCATCCTTCTCCGCTCTGAGTCAGGATATGTGCCAGAAGAGTGCTTGTGGTTGTTTTGCCGTGCGTCCCCGATACTGCCAGACATTTCTGCCCCCGTGCAATTTCACCCAGAGCCCGGGATCTCTTGCAATAGCGATATCCTTTCCCCTTGATATATACCAGTTCTTCAAAGTCGTCCGGAATGGCGGGGGTATAGATTACCAATGTCCCCGGAATATCCTCCGGAATCTCCTGAATGCAGCTTTCGTAGTGAATCTTCATACCTTCTTCTTCCAGCTGCCGGGTCAGTGGGGAAGGTGTTCTGTCATATCCGGACACCTTGGCTCCCTGATGGTTGAAATAGCGCGCTATGGCGCTCATTCCGATTCCTCCTATTCCTATGAAATATACGTTTTTTATATCCATTATCCGACGAGTTTCAGGACCTCTTCCGCTATGTCTCCGGCGGCTTGGGCTTTCCCGAGTTTGAGTATGTTCGTTTCAAGTTTTTCTATCTCCGCCCTCTCTTCAAGCAGAGCTTCCGCTACAGCCATCAGTTTCTCCACCGCTTCCGAATCCTTGATCATCAATGCGGCTTCCTTGTTGACCAGAGCCATCGCATTATGTGTCTGATGGTCCTCCGCCACCATCGGTGACGGTACGAATATGGTCGCCTTTCCCGCGCAGCAGAGTTCGGAAATGGTCCCGGCTCCGGCTCTGGACACCACTATGTCAGCTGCGGCGTATGCCAGATCCATTCTGGTGATGAAATCCGTGCAGAATACGTTTCCGGCTTTGTTCTCCGCCAGAAACTCATCCATCTCTTTCCTGTATATCCTGCCGCATTGCCAGATAACCTGATAGGGTTTTCCGCTTCCACCATTGAGAATGAAGGATTTCATGACCTCGTTCAGGGTTCTGCACCCCAAACTGCCTCCAACTATGAAAATCGTGTTCTTTTCGGAGTCCAGTCCGTAGAATTCACGCCCCTCCTTTTTCTGTTCCGGGTCAGCCGTCCCGATTCCTGAACGGATTGGGTTCCCTGTCAGGATTATCCTGTCGGCCGGGAAGAATCTCTCCATTCCCTCGTATGCCGTGCAGATTCTTTTTGCACGTTTGGACAGGATCCGGTTTGTGAGGCCTGCGAATGAATTCTGCTCCTGAATCAGACAGGGGATTTTCATTGTAGATGCGGCCCAAAGCATTGGCGCACTGGCATATCCTCCGACTCCTACGGCCACGTCGGGCTTAAAATCCCGTACTATTTTCTTTGCCTTGCAGATGCTGGAAATGACTTTGAAGGGAAGCAGAAGGTTGGCTGCACTCAATCTTCTCTGAAGCCCTGCAACGGGCAGACCGATGATTTCGTATCCTGCGGCCGGAACTTTCTCCATCTCCATCTTGCCGGTTGCCCCGACAAAGAGGATTTCCGCTTCCGGGAGGGTCTCCTTTATAGCGTTCGCAATAGAGATGGCGGGGAAGATATGTCCTCCCGTTCCTCCGCCGCTAATTATTATCTTCGGGTTTTTCTTCATATTTACCAATTTGCTGATTATCGATATTTTTCCGCATTGCGGCCATTTTGTCCTGCTTGTCAAGCTGCTTGTTGACGGACAGTATCATCCCCACTGCTCCGCTCATCGCAAGATAGGCGGTCCCTCCGTGGCTGATCAGAGGCAGGGTCTGTCCTGTTATCGGCAGAAGCCTGACGTTCACCATAATATGGATGAAAGCCTGAATGACAATCAGGAAGGATATGCCTGACACCAGAGCTGAGGAGAAAGTTGTGCCGCACCGGTTCGACAGACGGATACACCTGAACAGGAATACCATATACAGCGCTATTATCAGGCATCCTCCAAGCAGTCCATATTCCTCCACTATGAAAGCGAAGATGAAATCGGAGAATGCCATCGACAGAGAGTATCTCTGTGTACTGTTTCCCGGACCTTTCCCGAAAATTCCTCCTTCAGAAATCGCGAATTTTGCATTTTCGCTTTGTCTGATGCTTTCTTTATCCACCTCTTCCTCTCCATCTGTCTTGAAGTTGGCGATACGGTTCTCAAAAGTTTCAAACCGGTTGAACATCGAGTCTGTGAGTTTTTCCGGATGGCCTTTGTAGAAAACGGTGTATATCCCATACATCAGTCCTGCGGCGGCTATGACCAATCCTATCATCGATAGAATATATTTCCAGCGGATATTCAAAAATATCAGCATAAGGACACTGATTCCGCCTATCAGAAGGGTTGAGGAGATGCTGTTTGAAACAACCAGCCCACATGTGGCGAAGATGGGCAGGGCAAGTTTAAGGAAGAAATCCTTATATGAGTCAAGGCTGTCCTCCCATCTCTCTATGGCCCTTGCGAGATAGAGTACGATGCCGACTTTTGCGAATTCAAACGGCTGGATTGTCCGGGATGCTATCTTGATGCCTCTGACCGCTCCGTTGAGTCTCGCCTGAAAAGGTGGAATGTAGAGCATTACAAGCATTATCAGGCAAATGCCGAAATAGATGAACGCCAGATTCCGATACCACCTCATAGGTACCAGATAACAGATGAACAGGGCTGAAAATCCAATTAGGACCGACTTGATCTGCTGCAGGAAGATGGCAATCTTCGTGGTCCCATGCGAAGCTGCGAGAAAACTGCTTGACGAGAATACGGCGACAACGGAAAACATCGCGAACATCACGACTGTCATCCAGATTATCTTGTCTCCTTTCAGGCTTGCCGGTCTGGTCATAACTTCTAAAGTTTTCTTACTGCTTCCTTGAATTGTCTGCCTCTGTCCTCATAGTTCTTGAACAGGTCGAATGATGCACAACAGGGGCTGAGCAGGACGGTGTCACCTTCCTGTGCTATCTCTGCACACTTCCTGACACATTCTTCCGCGCTGAGAGTCTCCGCTGCGACCTTGTCTCCGAAGAAATCCTTGATTTTGTGATTATCTGCCCCGAGGCAAACGATTGCTTTCACCTTTTCTTCTACCAGTTTTGCAATCGATTGGTAATCATTGCCTTTGTCGGTACCTCCGAGAATCAGGACTGTCGGAGTCCTCATGCTTTCGAGAGCATACCAGGTGGAGTTGACATTCGTGGCTTTGGAATCGTTGATGTAGAGGACGCCTCCGATGGACAGGACTTTCTCCATACGATGCTCCACTCCCCGGAATGTTGTGAGGCTCTGGCGGATTGTCTCGTTGGAGATTTTCATCACCTTGCCGGCGATTGCGGCCGCCATCGAATTGTAAACGTTGTGCTTTCCCTTGATGGCAAGGTCTTCCACGAACATATCGAACTCATCTCCTTCATAAGAGACGTGCATCACCCCTTCTTTCACAAATGCTCCCTGTCCAACACTTTTTTCCTGAGTGAAAGGCAGCATCTTCGCCTTGACCACTATTTTCTGCAGTTCCCCGACCGTTACCTCATCGTCTGAACAGAAGATGAAGCAGTCGTCCGGATGCATATTTCTCGTAATCCTGAATTTGGCATTGATATAATTCTGGAAACTGTGGTCATAGCGGTCCAGATGGTCCGGAGTGATATTCATCAATATGGCGATGTCGGCTTTGAAGTCATACATTCCGTCAAGTTGGAAGCTGCTCAGTTCCAATACATAGATATCGTGCCTGCAGGTGGCTACCTGATATGCGTAACTGTCCCCGATGTTTCCTCCGAGACCGACATCCAGCCCTGCATTTTTAAGAAGATAGTATATGAGGGATGTTGTCGTGGTTTTCCCGTTGCTTCCCGTGATGCATATTTTCTTTGCGGTATCGTAATATCCCGCGAATTCGATTTCTGAAATGACAGCTGTGCCGCGGGCATAAAGGGCTTTGACCAGAGGAGCTGTCTCAGGGATTCCAGGGCTCTTGATAACCAGGTCGGCGTTCAGTACGAGACTTTCAGTGTGCCCGCCCTCCTCGAACGGGATTTTCCACTCCTCAAGTTTATTCCTGTACTCATCCTTGAGATGACCGCTATCTGAAAGGAATATCTCGAATCCTTTCACTTTTGCGAGGACTGCGGCCCCTATGCCGCTCTCGCCTCCTCCAAGGACGACAACTCTTCTGCTCATCGGATTTTAAGTGTTATTATGGTGAATACTGCAAGTAATATTGAAACAATCCAGAAACGGATCACTATCCTGTTTTCCGGCTGGATTCGGGCGGGTTTCTGCAACAGCGCGTCCGGATTCGCTTTCTGAAAATGATGGTGCAGCGGAGCCATCCTGAAGACCCTCACGCCTGTCCCGGTTTTCTTTTTGGTATATTTGAAGTAGAATCTCTGAATCATTACGGAGAGGCTCTCCGCCAGGAAGATTCCGCACAATATCGGGAGCAGGAGTTCTTTCCTTATGAGTACGGCCAGAACACCTATTATACCTCCGAGGGCCAGACTGCCCGTATCTCCCATAAATATCTGCGCGGGGAAGCAGTTGTACCACAGGAACCCCAGAAGTGCTCCCACGAACGCGCAGGTATAGACTGAAATCTCTCCGACATCGGGGAGGAACATTATATTCAGATATTCTGCATATCCGGTGTGGCCTGAAAGATAAGCCAGAATGCCGAGGGTGGCCCCCACGATTGCGCTTATTCCGGTTGTCATCCCATCCATTCCGTCCGCAAGATTGGTTCCGTTGGAGCAGGCGGTGATGATGAAGGCGATTATCAGGACATAGAGCCCACCCTGAATTGCCCTAATGACGGGGCCGTTTCCGGGTACAAGCCATTTGTAGTCGAATTCATTCCCTTTGAAAAAAGGTATTGTGGTGTGGCTGTAACTGATTCCTTCTCTCGAAGTGATATAGAGAGTAAGACCTATCGCCAGGCCGAGAGCCAGTTGGGCGGCCAGCTTTGCCTTGGGACTTAGGCCGTCCTTGTTTTTCTTGAACACTTTGATGAAGTCATCTGCAAACCCCAGCAGACCAAGCCATAGAGTGGTTATTGTCAAGAGAAGGATGTTGGTGTTGGAAAGGTCGCAGAAAAGAAGGACCGGGACAAGTATGGAGATGATTATTATGACTCCGCCCATTGTGGGGGTGCCTTTTTTCTGGAGTTCCCCTTCCAGGCCGAGGTCCCGGACTGTCTCGCCGATTTGCTTGCGTCTGAGGAAAGATATGGTCTTGTTGCCCAGAATCCAAGCCGTGATGATGGCTATGAATGCGCAACAGACACTTCTGAAACTGATGTAATGCATCAGTCTCATTCCGGGAAAGTCATACCCGAGGTCTTGCAGGTATTCAAATAAATGGTACAGCATATACTATTCGTTCATTTCCGTAAATGATTCGGCAATTATCTCCTTGTCGCTGAAGTGGTTTTTGCAGTCACCGATAATCTGGTAATCTTCGTGCCCCTTTCCTGCTACCAGAATTACCGCACCTTCCGGAGCTGTGAAAAGCGAGGTACGGATTGCTTCTTTCCTATCTGTTATGAAGATGGATTTGGCTCTGGCCTTTGTATCCATTCCCGCTTTGATATCCGCGATGATTTCTTCAGGATTTTCGTGTCTCGGATTGTCGGAAGTGACAATCACCCTGTCAGCATATTTCGCCGCAATCACTCCCATCTCCGGCCTTTTTGTCCTGTCGCGGTTGCCTCCGCATCCGAAGACGCAGACCAGCTGCCTGTCGTGGCAGGTGTCACGCAGGGTCTTCAGCACATTCTCCAGGGCATCCGGGGTATGTGCATAATCTACGACGGCCGTCAATCCGTTCCCCCCACGCTGGCATTCAAGCCTTCCGGACACAGGCCCCAGAGCACTCATCTTCACGAGCACCTCTTCCTTGTCTGCACCGAGCAGTACAGCGGTGCTATAGACGGCCAGCAGATTGTAGGCGTTGTGAGTGCCGATGAAGCGGCTCCACACTCTTTTGCCGTCAATTTCCACCTCCATTCCCTCCATGCTCTCTTCAATTATCTTGCAATTGAAATCAGCCAATGTGCGGCAGGAATATGTGATTTTGTGTGCTGCCGTATTCTGGAGCATTATGCCGCCGTTCCTGTCATCAATGTTGCTGATTGCATAAGCGGTTTCGGGAAGGTTGTCGAAGAAGCGCTTCTTGCAGTCGCGATATGCTTCGAAGGTCTTGTGGTAATCCAGATGGTCGTGAGTGAGATTTGAGAAAATACCGGCGGCGAATTTAAGACCGAAGATTCTATTCTGGTCGATGGCGTGGGAGCTGACTTCCATAAAACAGTATTCACACCCTTTCCGGACCATATCCGAGAGCAGGCTGTTGAGGGATACGGGATTGGGGGTGGTGTGGTCGGCTTCCCGCCTCTCCGTGCCGATGAAATTGGCGATTGTGGAGATCAGTCCGCAGCAGTACCCCATACTCGTAAACAGATTGTAGAGCAGTGTCACGGTAGTGGTCTTTCCGTTGGTGCCGGTTATCCCTACCAGCCGTAATTTTGAAGAAGGGCATCCGTAGAAGTTGGAAGCCGAGATGGCCAGAGCCTTGCGGCTGTCCCTGACCGTGACAATGACCTGCCCTTCGGCGGCATCGGTTTGCGCGTTTTTCTCGCAGATGACTGCCGAGGCACCGTTTTTAAGGGCTGCGCCTATGAATCTGTGTCCGTCCGCCTCGACTCCGCTTACTGCGACGAACAGTGATCCTGATGTGCATTTGCGTGAGTCGAAGGTTATGTCGGAGATCTCCGTGTCAGGGGAGCCGACGATGGCAAGAGTCTCTATGCCCTTGAGTATGTCACGAATCTTCATTATTGTCTGTTTTCTTCAGTGTCAGTTCTATTGTTTTGGAAAGACTGTCTTTCAGGTGCTGGTCCGTGACTATGCCCTGGCCGGTGCAGTGTACGGCATACCCGTCTTTCTCCAATATTGATACGGCTTCTCTCAAGCCGAGGCCTGAGACATCTGGAGCGCCGTATGTGGTTTTGTCGATACGTTTCTCTCTGGAACAGGAAGGGAGAGCGGATTTGGCCTCCAGCGGCTGGTACCAGTCGGTGGATGAGGCGTAAATCTGCTCCGCGATTTCCCGGAATACGGGGCCGCACCAGGTGGCACCGTAGAAGTTATGCTGCGTGGGCTCCGAATAGACTACCGCTATCATACTGTATTTCGGCGCTTCATACGGAAATATTCCGACAAAAGTAGCCTGATGCATAAGTCTTCCCAGCCGATCCACGTAGGCTCCGGTCCCCGGAAACACTATTCTCGCCGTTCCGGTCTTGCCTGCGACATTTACGGGGCAATCCTTGAACACTCTGTAACCTGTCCCTCCTTCGTGTTCAACCACTCCGCGCATCGCTTCCCTTATTTTGGCCGCCGTTTCCGGCTTGCAGACTCTCGCCATTTCTTCAGGGGGGAACTCCTTGATGATTACACCGTCTTTCTGATAGTTCCTTATGAGGTGAGGGCGAACCATAACCCCATTGTTAGCCAATGCGTTATAGAAGTTAAGAGTGTGCAGCGGCGTGATTTCAACCGTATAGCCCATCCCTATCTGGGGAAGGTCTGACGGACTCCAGGAGCTGTTTTTCGTGGATTTGATGTTGGCGTGGCTGAATCCTTTCAATTCAAAGGGGAAATCCTTGGTTATACGGAGTTTCTCGGTCAGATAATTCATAAAGTCGTCCGGATGCCCACTGTAGTATTTGGCGGCAAGCATCCTGAAAACATTGTTGGAGGATATTTCGAATCCCCTTTTTATGGATATGGTTGCACCGTATTTGTCAAGATAGTGGTCGGAAAATACTCTTTTCCCGTAGGACCAGTTTACTGTGGCGGGTACCTCATCCTCAAGATTGACTCCGTGCTCCTCAATCATACAGGCCAGAGTTGCGGCCTTGAAAACCGAACCGGGCTCGCCCTTTCTTCCGATGGCATAGTTCATTGTCTCATCGAAACCGCCTTTCCCGTTCTTTTCGAGATTGACCATGGCCTTGATTTCGCCCGTGGCCACTTCCATCAGAATAACTGTTCCTGCGTGGAGTTCGGTGGTCTTGCCCAATGCCCTCATCAGAGCTGTCTGGGCGATGTCCTGCATATCCACGTCAATGGTGACCTGTACATCGGTACCGTCTATCGGGGGGATTGTCTCTCTCTCGAAATCAGCTATCCAGTTGTTTCCTTCCGTCAGTTTTGTCGGGCGCATTCCGTCTTTCCCCCTGAGGATGCTGTCGCAATAACCTTCTATTCCTACAACCGGAATCTGGGTTCTGTCCTTGAGATATCCCAGTGTTCTGAATCCGAGCCTTCCATATGGATAGGTGCGGTGATCGACTTTCTCGAACTGCACGCCTCCCCGGCGTTGCCCGGCTCTGAAAATCGGGAAGGAGGAGACTTTCTGCATCTGCTGGTAGGTGAGCAATTGCCTGTTTATATAGAGGAACCGCCTCCTTGCTGTTCTCGCCCCGGTAAGGATTTTCCTATATTCCGATGCTTTTTTATCCTTGTAGAACGATGCGAGGCACAGGGAGAGGGAATCGATGTTATTGTCGAAAAGAGTATCTGCGGACTGGCAGGGGTCGAATGCCAGACGATATTCCGGGATGGAGAATGCTAGATATCTTCCGTCGGAAGCTATGATGCTTCCTCTGGTGCATTCAAGGAGAGTCGTGTCCAGAGTTTTCTTCACCAGACTTCTGTCCGTCGGTTTGTGGACGAACTGAAGGTCGATGATACCGCCGACTGAAGCGAATGCCAGCAAGAGCAGAACAAAATAGACCCATCCTATGGCTCTGAGATTAATTTTCATCCTTCTCCTCCTGTTTTTCAAGTATGATTCTTTCCGGAGGCTGAACCGGGGAGTGGAGCTTCGATCTGTAGCTGTCGAGCATTTTGTTAACCGTGGAACGGCTGTCCATTCCGATGTAATTCAATTGCGTCTGATGATAATGGATACGCAGTTCTTCAAGTCTTTTCTCGTTGTCCTTGACCCTTACCATATCGTTTTCCACGGTGAGGCTCCAGGCAATCATAGCACTTATCAGCAAAAAGATATAGCACACCAGCCCAAGGAATCGCTCCAGTTCGAATTTGAGCAGAATATCCCCACTGAGGACTTTCCCCAGCCAACTGATGCTTTTGACAAGCCATCCTCTGATATTCAATCTCTTCATATTTTCTGCGCTATTCTGAGTTTGGCACTCCGTGCTCTCGGGTTTGCTTCCGTTTCGTCAGCATCCGGCAGAATCGGTTTCCTGTTAACCGGGCGGTAGGGGGAACCACCGGAAGAGTTGCCGGACTTGAACCAGTTTTTGACAATCCGATCTTCTAAAGAGTGGTAGGTGATGACTGAAAATATGCCTCCCGGCTTGAGGGACTTGCAGGCCCCTTCCATCAGCCCTTCCAAAGACGCCATCTCGTGATTGACCTCAATGCGCAGCGCCTGATAAATCTTTGCCAGATATTTGCTTCTGGCGGCTTTCGGGAGAACGCCCGCCAGGGCCTTTTCCAAATCGCCCGTAGTACGTATGCGTGCGCTTCCTCTGGCCTGACAGATAAGCGCTGCTACGCGACGGCTCCCTTCCACCTCTCCATAAATGCGTAACACTCTTTCCAACGATCCCTCTTCATATTCATTTACAATCTCTTCCGCGTTGATTTCCGACTTCGTATTCATCCTCATATCAAGCGGAGCATCAAATCTGAAGGAGAAACCTCTCTCCCCGGTGTCAAACTGGTGGGAGGATACCCCGAGGTCTGCCAGAATCCCGTCAACCTGCTCGAATCCGTGATATTTCAGATAGTTGTGCAGGAATCTGAAATTTCCGTGAACGGGAATCACCCTTTCGTCGTCAGGCACGTTGGCAAAAGCATCCGCATCCTGATCGAATACAACGAGTTTCCCATTTTCTCCAAGATGCTTCAGAATCTCCCTGCTGTGTCCCCCTCCTCCGAATGTAGCATCTACATAGACCCCATCGGATTTGACATTCAGTGCCGAAACACTTTGGCTCAGCAGGACGGGTACGTGATAGGTTGACATCCGATACCCTCCTATCCCAATATTTTCTCAGCAAGAGCAACGAAGTCATCGCTGCTTAACTGAGCCGATTCGTAAGCGTCTTTCGACCAGATTTCAATTATGTGGTTGTTGCCCGCGAAAATGACTTCCCTGCTGATGCCGACCTGGGCCATCATCTCTTTGGGGACGGTCAATCTGCCCAGCTTGGGGTCGGGCTCCACGATCGAAGTGCCTCGCATATATTCTCTCCAGAACAGTGCGTGCTCTTTGTTGAAGAAGTTGAGTTTTTTTCTTACTTCCTCGCTTTCGGCCTCCCATTGCCTGAATTCGTACATTTCCAGGCAGGGGGCGAACAGCGATTTCTTGACTACAAAGCGAAGGTCGGCGTCTTCGCCGAGGACGGATTTGAAGGCAGAAGGGAAAATCATTCTTCCCTTGTCGTCAACCTTTGCTTTGTAACTTCCGATGAACATAACCTTCAAACCGTATGTGTGAATGTGATATGTATCACAAAGGTAGAAAACATTTTTCCACTTTCTTACATTTTTTTACATTTTTTTCCACATATTTATCAACAGGCACAAAAAAACGGGAGGCCGGGAATTTCCCCGACCTCCTATGTCCATCAGTACGGGTTGAAAGTCTATTTGCAGAATTTGCAGCTGGAGAAGATGCAATCCAGCGCTCCTGTGAAGAAAAGGACAGCAGCAAGGACGACAACCGCTGTGAGAATACCCCAGAACCATTTCTTCCAAGCGGGAATCTTCTTCAACGCATAGGGGTCATACAGATTGAGTTTGGGGTACTGCGCCGTCTTTGTCAGACTGGCTCCGAACTTGGTGTTGACAATCGCCGTTGAGTTGATGGCCCATCCGTTGGCATTGAGGATAGGGCCCAGATTTCTCTTCCGGAGTTTGAGATATGCGATTATCATCGACGGACCGGAAATCAGGAGCATTATCGCCAGGATGGAAAGAGGCATCTGCCACCATTTGAGATCCAGAAAACCTGTCAGTACTGACACGAGGAATGAGCCGATATAGCCCAGGGCCATACCTATGGCGGCAAAGATGCCGCAGAACTTGGCGATGTCGAAGGCCGGTTTCTTTGCGTTGTCGGCTTTCTGCGCCTCTCCCGAAGAAATCTTTGCGGATGAATCCGTCGCTGCGGAGGTCAGATTGTCGAAACTCTTGCTCTCCTTGTTTGCGGCGAACTTGTTGATCTGGCTTTCACACCAGTTGAAGAACCTGCGGTACGGGCTCCACATCGCCTGCCTCACGCTGATGGGATTCTCCACGATTTTCGTGACGGTGGCATCCCAGTCAAGGCCGTCCCTGTCATAATAGACGGCATTCGTGCCGACCCTGATCCGGCTTATGTTGCCTTCGGTCATCACTGCGACAATCTGGATGGTCTCGCCCTTGGTCTTTGAGACACAGTCGCAGTATATCAGAAACATTCCGCTGAGATTGGCCATATCGGCGTGCTTGCCCATATCCGAGACCTTCACGCAGAGCTCGCAGGCCCGCTGGTCTATGAAAAGGACTCCGGACTGGAAGATGGCGGGGTGAATTTTGCGGTAAAAGTCTTTCAGGGAGACGTAGTTGTTCAGGAAGGTGTAGAGATGCGCGGT
>JAZLIS010000114.1:0-5802 GCA_045617505.1 Bacteroidales bacterium
CATCAATGTGTTCTACTACAGGGATGATTTTGAGGTTGATTTCATTATCGTTGACAAGACAAAGGTCCTGGAATTGATTCAGGTGACTCTGAAGATGGACAAGAAATCAACAAGGAATCGCGAGTTCAACGGGCTGAAAAAGGGTGCTGAACTTTTCAAATGCGAAAACCTGACATTGCTCTCACTCTCAGAGCGTGGTGTTGAAGAACACCAAAGGCACAAGATTAACAAATATATGGTTGTTGATTGGCTGCTTGGAAACCTTATGTAGAAAGAGAACTAAGTCTGGCGGCTCTGGCAGCTCCGTCCGTCCTGTAGCAGATTGACAATTCCCGATTTTGTTTCGCACACCCGCGAGTCACTCGCGGGTGTGCGAAGTTTTCGTCTTGCTTTTGTGGAATCTGTAAGTTAACTTTGTGAGTTATGGAAGCACAGCCTACACTCCGCAATCTGCCTATCGGCATCCAGAACTTCGAGAGCCTGAGAACTGACGGCTATCTGTACATCGACAAGACGGAACTGATATACCGACTTGTCACAACGGGACGGTATTACTTCCTTTCCCGTCCTCGCAGGTTCGGCAAGAGCCTGCTGATGAGTACGATTCATTCCTATTTCAGCGGCAGGAAGGACCTCTTCGAGGGGCTGGCGATTGAGAAACTGGAGAAGGGGTGGATAGAGCATCCGGTGCTGCATCTGGACCTGAATACCAGAAACTATTCCGACGAAAAGGCCTTGCCAGACGAGCTGAACAAGCATCTGGAATATTGGGAAGCCACATACGGTAATCAATTTGCTGACAGAAGCATTGAAGAACGATTCACCCAAATCATCAAGCTGGCTTTTGAGCAGACCGGCCGCAAGGTGGTGATACTTGTCGATGAATACGACAAGCCTATGCTCCAGGCCATCGGCAACCCGGCTCTTCAGGACGCATACCGCGCCACTCTCAAGGGTTTCTACGGGGCACTCAAATCGATGGACGGCTGCATCAGGTTCGCTCTGCTGACAGGGGTCACGAGGTTCGGCAAGGTGAGCGTGTTCAGCGACCTGAACAATCTCAAGGACATATCGATGTCTCTCGGATACAGCGATATCTGCGGCATAACGGAGCAGGAAATGCTCACAAACTTCGACGGGCATATTGAAAGGCTTGCATCGAACAATGATATGTCGAAGGAGGAGGCTGTGGCGAAACTCAAGGAGCAGTACGACGGCTATCATTTTCATCCGAAGGGCATAGGTGTCTATAACCCGTTCAGTCTTCTTAACTGTTTGGATGAAAATGAATTTAGGGACTACTGGTTCGAGACGGGCACACCGACATATCTCGTGCAGCTCCTTCAGGAGCGTGATTACGACTTGGAGGAGATGTCGCGCGTGAGGGCCGATGCCGACGAACTGAACAGCATCGATTCAACTTCAAATAATCCCATTCCCGTAATCTACCAGAGCGGATACCTCACAATCAAGGGATTTGACCCACGTTTCAAAACTTACACTCTCGGTTTTCCAAACGCCGAAGTGGAGGAGGGCTTCACAAAATATCTGATGCCCAACTATATACACCGGAAAGAGAATCGTTCACCGTTCCAGATTGACAATTTCGTCAGGGACGTGGAAGCTGGCAACACAGAGCAGTTCATAAAGCGCCTGCGTTCGCTCTTCACCGACACACCCTACGAGATTATCAGGAATATGGAGACCCACTATCGCAACGTGGTCTGGTTGCTCTGCAAGCTGATGGGCTTCTATACTCAGGCCGAATACCGCACCAGCGAGGGCCGCATAGATATGGTGGTCAAAACCCCGAAGTTCTGCTACGTGCTGGAATTCAAGCTGGACGGAAGCGCCGAAGAGGCTCTGGCGCAAATCAGCGACAAGAACTACACTCTGCCCTTCGACGTCGAAGACCGGCAGATTATAAGAATCGGCATCAACTTCGACTCCCAAACTCGCAACATCGACAAAGTCCTAATCGGTTGATTTCGTATAGACGCGAGTCACTCGCGTATTGCGCAAAAATGACTATCTTTGTCGTATGACGCTTGATATGTATATGACGGCCGTGGTGGGCATTGCCGCACTCGGCCTGGGAGCTTGGATGAACAGCAATATGCCGGGGCTCAAACGTTTGTGTATCCCGGCCCCGGTCACGGGAGGCATTGTAGTATCACTCGTTACACTGGCTTTGTACGGATTTCTTGACGTTGAGGTTCAGTTCAACGGTACTCTCAAGGATATCTGTATGATGGTGTTCTTCACCACTGTAGGCCTTCAGTCCAATCTTACCGTCATCAGGACGGGAGGCAGGCCCCTTGTGGCGATGGTCTGTCTGGTGGCGGTGCTGATAGCGCTTCAGAATGTCACCGGCATAGGTCTGGCAGCCATTCTCGGTTTGAACAAATTGATAGGTCTTGCAGGCGGCTCCATCACGATGTGCGGCGGACACGGCACAGCAGCCGGATTCAGCGGGATGCTTTCGGATATGGGGCTGCAGGGCGCGGATTCCATTGCGATAGCGGCTGCTACATTCGGACTTCTTGCCGGTTCTCTTATGGGAGGTCCTCTCGCAGATGGAATCATCAGACGGAAGAGATTGTGCACAGCGGAAGATGATATTCAGACAGTTCTGGAGCAGGGTAAAAAGGAGGGAACTTTGAGCGGAGACGGTTATGCAAGGGCTCTCTTCCTTATTCTGGTTTCAATCGGCATCGGTTCCCTGCTTAACGGACTGCTTGCCAAAACCGGAATAACTTTCCCGACATATTTTCCCTCAATGATGGTGGCGGCTGTCATCTGCAACGTTACGGAACTTTCCTCCGGACGTTTTCCTCACCTTGATAATCCTGAAATAGAGTCAATCAGCAAAATTTCACTCTCTCTGTTCCTGGGTATGGCGATGGTCTCGTTGAGACTGTGGGAACTTTCCGGAATTGCCCTGCCGCTGCTTGTGATACTTTGCGCGCAAGCCCTGCTTATAGCCTTGTTTGCGCGTTTCGTGGCATTTCCCGTCTTCGGGCGCAATTATGATGCGGCCCTTCTGGTCAGCGGTCTCTGTGGGTTCGGGCTGGGAGCCGTACCGAATGCAATGGCCAATATGTCGGCAGTCGCTTCAAGGTACCGCTACTCCGCAATGCCCTTTACAGTCGTCCCTATCGTTGGAGCCGTATTCGTTGATATCATCAACATCGGCATCATCACCATCTTTGTCAACCTGATATGATTCGCGTGCGTTCTACGCTAGGGAGAGCGTCTCGATTTCGGGAATGATTTTCTTGTTCAGACCCTGAAGGACTTTTCCGGGCCCTATCGCCGTGAATGAAGTGGCTCCCTCCGTGACCATATTTCGGATGGTCGATGTCCAGTGAACAGGTGATGTGAGCTGTTGCAGCAATTTCTCCCTGATTCTCTTCGGGGATGTCTCCGGCAGTCCGTCCACGTTCTGGAAAATCTGGCATACAGGGGTATGGAAGCGAATGCTGTCAATTGCACGGGCAAGTTCTTCTCTGGCAGGCTCCATAAGCGGAGAGTGGAACGCCCCTCCCACCTTTAGCTTGACCATCTTCCTGACCCCGGCCTGACGAAGAGCCTCTATGACGGCTTCCACGGCGGCATCTTCTCCAGAGATAACTACCTGAGTGTCACAATTGTAGTTGGCGGGTACGACAATACCGCCGGTAGCCGAGCAGGTATCTTCTATCAGTTGCTGGTCCGCCCCGATTATTGCGGCCATCGCGCCTTGTGCCTTCTCGCAGCATTTCTGCATCGCTCCGGCTCTTACGGAGACAAGATTCAAGGCATCTTCAAGGCTGAGGACACCCGCTGCGGCAAGGGCGGAAAATTCTCCGAGAGAGTGGCCGGCGGCCATATCCGGGTGGACGTTGTTGCACAGTGCCGCGACAGCGGAGTGCAGGAACACAGCCGGCTGCGTCACGGCAGTGGCCTGAAGCGCTTCTTCATCCTCCCCGAACATTATGTCCGTGATGCGGAATCCCAATATCTCGTTGGCCTGCTCGAAAAGTTCCCTGGCCTTGGCGTTACTCTCATAGAGTTCCTTGCCCATTCCCGGAAACTGCGAACCCTGTCCGGGGAAAATTGCCGCATTTTTCATAGATTATTCGATGAAACCGAGAACCTGCCCAACCTGGACGTTCTCGTTATGTTTTGCATTGATTGACACAATCTTACCGCTGAAAAGGGCATTGACCGGCTCGATTCCGTAATAGGTCTGGATGTAGCAGACGGGCTGCCCTTCCGCGAATTTCTGACCGATGGCGGGGGCGGTGGTTTCCTGAGCCACGTCATATCTCCAGATAAGAGAGCCTGTGGCCGTGGCCTGGATGGGATGTGCGTCAGGGTGCTGTTCAGTTACCTTTTCCACGTCGAATGCGGGCACTTCCACCACGGGGCGGACCACCACTTTCGGCGCTCCGGCCTTCGCCTTCGCATCTTCCAGGGATTTGTTGAATCTCTCCTCCGCTATGCCGCTCTTGTAATCCCTCCACTGACGTTCGTGCATCGCAAGTTCGAAGAGGTCCTCATCGTCCTGACCTCTCTCCCAGCCCTCTTCCTGCAGCATCTTCTCGAATCTGGGGAGGTCGTTGGGGAAGGCATCCTGAGGATTGCCCGTGTAGAATTCCAACCCCTTTTCCTTGACGATTTCCTTGATTTCCGGAGCAAGCTCACCGGGCAGTCTGCCGGTCTTGCCGAGAATCATATTCATAGTGTCGGGGTCAATCGTCTTCCATCTGGGCTCGCCCTTGAGGGTGTGCATCAGGTTCATAAGGGCAGTGTTCTTGACATACTGGCTGAAAGGAGTCACCAACGGGGGGTATCCGAGCCTCGGCCACACGTACTCCACTTCCTGGAAGAGTTTGACCGTCATCTGGTCCAGCGTCAGTTCAGGCTTGCCCTGATTGCGCTGCGACATATTTATTGCGCCCATAAAGCCCTTGAGGTCGGCCATCATCGATCCCATCATACCACCCGGCAGGCCGCAACCCACGAGCAGGGATGAGCAAATCTTGTTGGTAGGCTCTATGAAATATCCGAGGAAGTCGTCGATGAACTTCTGAGTCAGGCTTCTGGCTTCCATATAGGCATCCATGTTTATCTCCTTTACAAGGAAGCCCGCATCCTTGAGCATCGCCTGAATGGTGATTACGTCGGGGTGAATCTTGCCCCAGGATAGGGGTTCGATGGCCACGTCCAGATAATCTGCACCGGCTCTTGCCACCTCAAGCATTGAGGCTGTTGCGAAGCCCGGACCGGAGTGTCCGTGATACTGGACGACAATGTGGGGGTATTTGTCCTTGATTGCCTTGACGAGCCTGCCCAGAAAGACGGGACGACCGATGCCCGCCATATCCTTAAGGCAGATTTCGTCGCAGCCGTATTCCACTACGTGATCGACCACACCCATATAGTATTCGACGGTATGGACAGGGGAGTGGGTGATGCTGAGGGCTACCTGCGAAATCATTCCCGCCTTCTTGGCGCCGATGACGGAACCCTTGAGGTTGCGGTGGTCATTGAGTCCGCAGAACGAGCGGGCGATATCTACGCCCTGTGCCTTCTTGACCTTGTACATCAGGAAGCGCACGTCTTCGGGAACCGGGTTCATACGGAGGGCGTTCAGTCCTCTTTCGAGCATGTGGGTCTGGATGCCCGCCTTGTTGAAGGGGGCGCACCATTTGCGGACGGCCGTGTTGGGGTTCTGTCCGTAAAGAAGCTGTACCTGTTCGAAGGCGCCGCCGTTCGTTTCAACACGGTCAAAGCACCCCATATTGATGATTACGG
>JAZLIS010000115.1:0-3832 GCA_045617505.1 Bacteroidales bacterium
TTCCTCAGTGACAAGGCAAGACGCCATTACCTGAGAATAGTAAATGAGAGGATAGCGAGGTTTACCAGGACATCAGACTGAACATAATAAGGGATACAACATCGGAGTCATATATACCGGTAGCATCACAATTCAAAAAAAATTAGTATCTTTACCGCTTAAGCGTCAACATATTCGAAATAGAAACAAGAACAATAATGAAGACAGAAGAATTGAACAACAAGGACCTGAAGCAGGCCCCTTACGCTTCACCGAGCGTGAAGGTAATAGAGACCGCAGCGCAGAGGGTGATCTGCCAAAGTGGCGATATCGAAGGACTCAATGTGTGGAAAGAGGGAGATGATTCAGAAAACTGGCAGTAAACTCAGGAGGATAAGACAATGAAAAAGACAATGCTATTTTCTTCAGCGCTTGTTGCGCTTGCAATGCTTGCTTCCTGCCAGAAGGAACAGCCCATTGAAACTCCGGCCACTGCAACGGGAGTTACCGAGTTCACGGCAACGATAGGGCAGCCTACCAAGACCGCCATCGGTCCCGATGGAAAAATCACCTGGACTGAAGGTGATGAGATAACCGTGACGGATGCCGCATCCCATTCCGCGGTCTATGTGGCCGCTTCTGACGGAGCCAGTACAAAATTCAATCTTAGAAGCGACCAGACAGCAGTCGGGGCTGGACCTTACACTGCCACATACGGAGATATCACCAAACAGGTGTACGGTAAAGACGGAGCCAACTGCCCTCTCACGGCAGCAGAGACCAACACCACGAATTTACATTTCAGCAGTCCTTATGCTGTTCTGAAAATTACCGCAGAGTCATCCGGTGGAGAGCTTGTAAAAACAGTCGTGGTCAAATATGGCAACAGCAGCTCCATACTTGACTGCGGAGATGGAGAGACTTTGACATCCGATGGAAAAGTATTCTATGTTGCCGTACGTCCGTCAACCGAGGCCGCTGCTCTCAGCATCAGCTTCTACACCGCAGACAAGATGGCGACAAAGGCCAGAAATAGTGAGGTCATCCTCGCCGCCAAAGACCTTCTTCCGGTGAGATTTGAATCACTTACCTGGAGCGAAGATACCCCGACCTTCAAGGCCGTGTACAATACGACTGGTACCCTGACATTCTACTATGATACAGATGAACATAACGAAGATGTCAACACTGTATACAAAGGCAGCGATGGCACAAATTATCTCTTTGATGATGCAAAGAGCCAGAACCAAAAATGGGGGTATTACGACAAATACGGAAGCATTACGAACGTAAAAATAGATCCTTCCGTTGCCGCTTATAAAGATTTAACAAGCACGGCATATATGTTCCGTAGTATGTCAAATGCCAACAACATTTCCGGTGCAGAATATCTTGATGTATCGAAAGTGAAAGATATGTCCTATATGTTCCAAGGTTTCGGGTCTGAGACTCTGACAGACGTTCCGAAAGTGAGCGGTTGGAACACCGGTGAGGTGAAAGATATGAGCTATATGTTCAAGGACTACGGCAGCAGAAATAGGACATTCAATGTCGTTCCTGACGTGAGCAAATGGAACACCGACAATGTGAATAACATGAGCTATATGTTCAATAATTACGGCGGCTTATCAGAGAGTCTTAATGCCGTTCCGGACGTAAGCGGTTGGAGGAAAACCGGCAATGTAAAAAAAATGAGTTCTCTGTTCAAGGAGTATGGCAAATCATCAACAGTTCTCGACAAGGTTCCCGATGTGAGCAAATGGAACACCGACAAGGTGGAGGTCATGGAATATGTGTTCTCTCTTTATGGAAAAGTATCACCAGATCTCGAGACGGCCCCTGATGTGAGCGGTTGGAACGTCAGCAAAGTGGAGGATATGGACTATATGTTCCAAAACTACGGCAACGGTTCAGTTGAATTCAACTTTGACTTATCCAATTGGAATCTGGCAAATTTACCAGACGATGGTGGTAATAATGTTTTCGATTTCATCGCGAAGAAATTTGATGTAGATATTCCGGGCGTGACATCAGGCAATTCTAATCCCAACACTAAAGGTCGTTGGTACTATGGTACTGGCAACAACCATATCGCTCCAGCAAAAAAATCTGCAAATCCAGATGACCGCTGGGAATTCAATCCGATATCAGCAAATTAACAGCCGCAACGCAACATCCCCGGAAATCCCGGGGATGTTTCTTTTATCCCTGAACACCACCCCTCCGTTCGTTGTCCGCTATTTCTCCGTTCTGAAACGGAGAAATAGCGGAGAGAGAGCGGCCTTGGTACGAACCTGCTTCGGAACTGCTGCCCCGGGCGACACGGGAGAAGGAAAAAGTTATCAAAGAGCAACAATCAATTTGGATGCGACAGGCGTGTATGGAGTGATATTGTATACTGACAATTATATTTCACAAACAAGCGCGATAAGTTATACAAGCAGCGACTGGAAATCAATGGAAACTGCAGGTTGCGTCTTCCTTCCCGCTGCGGGCGCCCGCTACGGGAAGGATGTCAGCAATGTCGGCAACAGTGGCTATTATTGGTCTTCATCTTCATCTGCCTATGTCAATACCCAGGCGTACGATGTTCTATTCTATGACAGCGAAGTCAGCATTTCTGATGCAATCGACCGCAACTGCGGCCTCTGTGTCCGTCTCGTGACAGACGTCTCTGCCGAATAGCACATCCTGTCAGACGGCTTCGCGGCCTGACCCTTGCCTGATTCCGGTGCGTAAAACGAGCCATAGCACTTCACGGCACATAACCCATATCAAAACGTGCCGTGAAGTGCTATGGCTCGTTTTACTAATTGCCCAGAATTACCAGTACTTTGGAGGGATGATTGAAACTAAGGGTGACGCGGTCGGCGCAGGCGCGGTTGAGGCTGGCTTTCCACCAATTGTCGAAAATCACGTTGTCGGTGGGCCATTCCAGGCCTGCCGATTTTATCTTCAGCGTGTTGTCGGGGGAGAATATGGATACGGGGCGTCCCTTTCCGCACAGGAAACTGCCGCTGTCCAGCATAGGGAAAGCGGTTTCGTTGTCGCTTACGGAGTCTATGGAAACGCTGCCTCCGGTTCTGGACGAGTATTCGGTCAATAGGGATAGATTCGCTATGGTGTGGTCGGCCCTCTTGCCAGTGGCTCCTATGAAATGTATCTCCGATATGTCGGGGTGCGTCTGAATCAGCCAGTCGAAGGCCTTGGTCTGGTCATTGGTTTCCTGGTCGGATACCTTTAGCCACGGGCCTTCATACGACTCAAGAAAGGTCCCTGTCAGCGAATCCAAATCTCCGATAATCATATCGGGAGTCCTGTCGGGAAAGTTGCGCAGATAATTGCTCGCGGCCCCGTCGCAGCATACAACAATGTCGGCCTCCGAGACAAGGAATCGCGGGAATGCCTTTCTGGGAAACTGCCCTCCACCTATGATTACAGCGCTTTTCACTGTCCTGACGATTTACTCCGGGAGACGCTATTCCGTCCTTTCGCTCTTGTGTACGGCGTCAAGTATCTCCTTGGACGTTCCTGCGGACACCCTGTATGAGCAGGGATCGCGGAACCCGCGCAGGAAGTCCTCGATGGGCATACGTTTCTTGCCGGAGAGCTGGACCTCATCCAGCATCACAATTCCGTCCGCCGCAGCTATGCCGAAATGGGTCTTGCCGTCTGAAACTATGCTACCGGGCTTGGGAAGCGCATCTCCAGTCATATCTGTGGGCAATCCTTTCTCAACCCTGGCGCGGTATATCTTCAAGCTTGTCCAGACCGCATCCTGTGCTTCATCGGAAACGGCGGCGGGGCAGAGCTCCGTGAATGCGCAAGGATAGTCGGAGAGTCCGCGTATGAG
>JAZLIS010000116.1:0-39796 GCA_045617505.1 Bacteroidales bacterium
GCGGTCCATCTCGTTTTCGTGTTCGCGCAGGCATTTGGGACTGCAGTACGTTTTGCGTGATGCTGTAGTCTGGAATGGTTTGCCGCATTGCGGACAGAGGAGTGTAACTGCACAATTTCTCATTTTCTACGAATCTTTCCCTAAAGTGCTCCGCGAGGCTATCGTTGGGGGCCGTTTTCTGTAAAGTACTGTAAAGTGCTGTAAAAAACTGCACAACTGCGTATCGCGGATATTTTCTTGTACCATTTGTGGTACAAATGTGGTACAAAAATACACAAAATATCCATAAAAACAAAGAAATATCAATAAATATAGCCACCTTGTTAAAGTGGCTAATATCAATGTTTTATAGGGGTTTATTGGGTGTTTTGTTGGAGATGTTTTCTAACTTCTATTTCCCGATGCAAAACCTGCTGAATATGAGGTCGGTGATGGCCTTGAAGTCGATGACGGAGGCAGCAGATGCGGAGGCGGAGGCAGTCGCAGCAGAAGCGGCAGATGCGGAGGTGCTGTCCCCGAAGATTGAGTTCAGTTCGGAGATGGCGGCCCTGAGGTCTTCGGCGACAAGGTCGGTGGGCAGAGCGGTATCGAGTCCTTGCCGGACGGTGCGGAGGTTTTCGGCGGCCCTGACAAGGGCTACGTAGTGGCGGAGGTTCGTCACAAGGGTGTGGTCCTGCGAGAATCTCTTGGCCTGGCTGGCTGAGATGGCCTTTTTCAGAGCGTCGATGCCGGCTCCCGTTTTGGCGGATATGCCCAGTGTGCCGTCAGGGACGGTGGAGCCGTCAGGAACGGGGGCGATGTCCGTCTTGTTGGTGACGGGGATGAGGGTCTGATGCGGCTCTATCCTTGATGATATTTCCGAAAGTGTTCCCGACGCTTCAGGAGAAGGTTCGGTCCCGTCCAGAACGGCAATCACAACATCCGCTTCGGAGAGTTTCTGCCAGGCTCTGCCGATGCCAATCTTTTCAATCGTATCTTCGGTCTGCCGCAGTCCTGCGGTGTCAATGAAACGGTAGAGGAGCCCGTCTATTGTCATTGTCTCCTCGATTGTGTCGCGTGTTGTGCCGGGGATGTCGGAAACTATTGCCCTCTCTTCACCGATGAGCGCGTTCAAAAGCGTGCTCTTGCCGCTGTTGACTTCGCCTACGATGGCCACGGGGATACCGTTCTTCACGGCATTGCCGTCGCTGAATGAGGATGCGAGTCTGCCGATATGGGCAAGCGCTTCGTCCAGCAGGGAATAAAGGGTGGTCCTGTCGGCGAATTCGACATCCTCCTCGCTGAAATCAAGTTCCAGTTCGAGCAGGGCGGTCAGCTCCAGCAGTTTGTTCCTCAATGTCTTGAGCTCACAGGAATATTCGCCTTTAAGTTGGCTTACGGCTGCTCTGTGGGCTGCTTCGGACTGGGCGGCTATCAGGTCCGCCACGGCCTCGGCCTGGGCGAGATCCATCTTGCCGTTGAGAAATGCCCGTCGTGTGAATTCACCGGGTTCGGCCATTCTTGCACCGGAGAGAACCAGATTTTCCAGAATGCTCTTGACGATATATCCCGATGCGTGACAGCTTATCTCCACGGAATCCTCACCCGTGTATGAATGAGGATTCCTGAAGATGGAAACCAGCACCTGATCAATCTCTTTTTCCGGTTTTCCGTAGCTGTGGAACTTTCCGAACCGGAGGCTGTAGCCGGGACAGGCGCTTATCGTACCAGATTTAAGGGCAATGACCTTGTCGGCGACGGCAAAGGCATCCGGGCCGCAAACCCTGATGACACTGATTGCACCGGAGCCGGATGTCGCGCAGGCGCAGATGGTATCGTCGATATATTTCAAAACGGCTTCTTACTTGGCCTGGGATGCGGGTATGCGGGTGAGATAATTCACGAAATATTCTCTCAACGCCGCAGCCTGATCCGGAGTTACGGAAAGGTAGTAGTGTCTGCCGTCCTCGCCGGGAGAGAATGTGGTCACTCCCTCGTCATCGATGGTAACAGTTCCGGCGTGTGAGACGGTGAAATAATCGGAGCCCTCGACGGCATATACTACGGCCGTGGGGTCGAATGCGTAATTGTCGTATGGCATCTCCCCATATCTGATATATGCCTCCTTGAAAGGATGGGCGGGAGTCCAGCCGTAGTCGTTCTCAATGCTTTCAGCAGGGTATCTCACTGCTTCCCCGATTTCCCAGGGTGAGAGAATGACCTTGCTCGGCCAGTTGTTTATGATTTTCTTCGCTGCCGGGATGTCGAACATGACGTTGAATTCGGGATAGTTCGGCTCGGTGAAGCGGCCTGCCATCAGTACGAGTGACTTGACTTTCTGCTGAATCAGCTCCATTCCGGTAAGAGGAGAATACTCGTCGGCAGGAGTGTCCATCAGCAGTGAGAGATTTGTCAAAAAGCCGACGGATACGACGGTGACTGAGTTGTCGGGCTGTGCCGCCAGAAGCTTGCGGTAAAGATTGTGTGAGAGCGGCAGGGATGAATACTCCTTCAATGTCGTGGCAAATAGAGGGGAGCCGTCAGCCTTTGTCATTTGGGCCACAAGACCGGTATATCTTCCTTCTGCCGGTTCACCGCTGTTGAACTCTTCCTTTATGATTCCGAGGGGAATGTCGGGATGCCCGTACCAGGTGTTCACCAAATCAACGTACTGAGCGGTGAGGTCTCCGTGCTTGTTCAGGCAGATTCCCAGAAGGTTAATCCTTCCTTCCTCAAGGTATTGATTAAGTAGAACGAGGGCCTCGGCATCGTCGATGTCATTTCCGATGTCGGTGTCGAATATGATGTTGCAGATGTTGCACACGGGCTGGGCTTTTTCTGAGCCGTTCCCGCAACTTGCCGCAAGAATTATGGCGGCAAAGGATAGGATGAGGTTGATGATTTTCTTCATAGAAAGTGGAGGTTATATTGTGTCCGAATAATACTCTCTGGCAAGTGTTCTTCTGTTATAGCGCATCGCCATAACCTGACCGTAAGCGCCGGCGCTCCGTATGGCAATGAGGTCTCCGCGGACCGAGCGGGGAAGAGAAAGCCCTTTGCCCCAGCAGTCCGATGATTCGCAAATCGGGCCGACAACATCATATCTTTCACATCTCCCGGAAGATGTGAGATTCTCTACCTTGTGCCAGGCTCCGTAAAGTGCCGGACGGATAAGGTCATTCATTCCGGCATCAAGGATAAGGAACTTTCTGGAATCCCCCTCCTTGACATAGAGCACTCTTGAAATCAGGCTTCCGCATTGAGCAACAATGGATCTTCCCGGCTCCAGATGAACATTTTGTCCGGGAAGAGGCGTGAGGCTGTGCCTGATTATGTCAAAATATTCGCGGAATTGGGCGACAGGATTGCTGTCGGGTTCTGTATAGTCAACTCCAAGTCCGCCTCCAAGATTAATGTTCTGTACTTTCAGCCCTTTTTCGCTCACCCTTTTCTGGATTGCATTGACTTTACGGCATAAATCCCCAAAGACTGGAATTTCGGTTATCTGAGAGCCTATGTGGAAATGCAATCCTTTTAATTCAATATTATTGAATCCGGTGACCCTATCCAGAACTTCATCCAATGAAGAGAGAGAGAGTCCGAATTTGTCCTCCTTGCGGCCGGTGGAGATGAACCTATGCGTGTGAGCATCCACGTCCGGATTGATTCGGAGGGCAATTCCCGCCTTCCTGCCCAATCTTCCTGCAATTCCGTCAATGACCTCTATTTCAGGCAAAGATTCGCAGTTGAAGCAGAAAATGTCTGACTTCAGGGCGAGCCGTATCTCAGAGTCGCTTTTTCCAACCCCGGCAAACACTATCGATTCAGGAGAGAACCCAGTTTTCAGGGCAAGCGCCACCTCGTTGCCGCTTACGCAATCCGCACCGAGGCCGGATTTCCTGATTCTTTCAAGAATACGAAGCCTGTCGTTGGCTTTCAGAGCGAAATGAGCGGAATAACCGTATTCGGACAAAAGCGATGAAAATAACTCCAACGTGCGGTCAAGAAGCTCCATATCATAAAAGTAGAAAGGAGTCTTGTGCCTTTTCAGAGAATCTGTCAGTCCAATGTTATTCATATCGGTACAAATATAGCAAATAATGGTTATTTTTGCGTATGCGTATAGAGGATTACGACTGTAAACTCGAGTGGTTGTTCAACCGGTTCCCGTCATATCAGAAAGTCGGGGCAGCCGCATACAAATCCGGCATTGAGAATATGCTTGAATTCGATACCCTGCTTGGCAATCCACATCGCGCATATCCTACTGTCCATATCGCCGGTACCAACGGAAAAGGTTCCGTGAGTCATATGATTGCAGCCGGCCTTGCCTCCTGCGGGATGAAAGTGGGCCTCTATACATCACCTCATCTGAAGGATTTCAGGGAAAGAATGAGAATCGTTGAAAAGGGAACTTTCCGGCTGATTCCGAAAAATGCTGTATATGAATTCATGGTCAGCCGTGAGGAAAATATGGTCCGGATGGACCTCTCTTTCTTTGAAATAACCACCGGAATGGCCTTCAACTGGTTTGCGGATGAAAAAGTGGATATTGCCGTAATTGAAACCGGGCTTGGCGGACGGCTTGATTCCACAAATGTCATCACTCCGATACTGAGCGTAATAACCAATATCGGGCTGGAGCATTGTTCGCACCTCGGCACCACCCTTGAGAAGATTGCCTTTGAAAAAGCGGGCATTGTCAAGCCCGGGATTCCGGTCGTGGTGGGAGAGGAGCTGCCGGAAACAAGGCCCGTTTTCGAGAGCCGTGCAAGGTCGTGCAAATCAAAACTGCTGTTCGCTAGAGAAACGGGAAACCATCTTGAATTAGGCATTGATAATATTGACCTTAAAGGGGATTACCAAAAGCGTAACTTGAAGACCGTTGATGCTGCCGCCGGTGTTCTGTCCGAATGCTTGGATATAGATATTTCCTGTTTTGCCGAAGGTGTGGCAGGAGCGGCCTCAATCACCGGCTTGCACGGAAGATGGGAAGTTCTCCGTCACGAGGAAGGCTCTGCTGACATAATTTGCGACACCGGGCACAACGCACACGGCTTGAAATGGGTGGGAGAACAGATTGACAGGATTTCCTGTGATTACGACACTGTTCATTTCATTATCGGGCTTTCCAATGACAAGAATTTGTCGGAAATAATGAAATTCCTGCCCCATAATGTCAGATACATTGCGACTCAGGCCTCTTCGCCAAGGGCGATGGATGCGGTTACTATCGCCAACGAAATGTCCGACAATGGATTTACCTGCACTATGATAAGGCCTGTCCCGGAAGCCTGCAAGGTGACACTTGCCAAAGCCGGAAGCAATGACCTTGTCTTCATAGGTGGAAGCAATTTTGTTGTAGCCGAGATACTTGACAGAATAATGAAAATATATGACTCGTAATTTTGATGAAATTATTGACAGGCACGGGACTGATGCCGTGAAGATTGAAGCTCTCAGCGACCTTTTCGGAAGGCCGGATTTGACGCCTCTATGGGTTGCTGATATGGATTTCGAATCTCCGGAAGTTGTCCGCGATGCTCTTGAGGAATGTATGCGAAACCGGATTTACGGCTATTCCATCACCCCTGAAAGATATTACGCCTCCATCTTGAAATGGGAGAAAGATATCAACGGTATGGCCTTAAGGAGAAAGGAAATCACTTTCATACCGGGGATTGTACGAGGAATAAGCTTTGCCATACAGTGCTTTACAAATCCTGGGGACAAGGTTCTCATCCAGCCGCCTGTATATATGCCCTTTTCACGGCTGGTCCGTGACAACGGAAGGGAACTCGTCCTCAATCCATTGATATACAAAGATGGGAATTATTCAATGAATCTTGAAGAGTTGGATGAGCTGTGCCGCAACGAATCCCCAAAGTTGTTCATACTCTGCAATCCCCACAATCCTTCCGGCAAGGTTTGGGATACGGGTGCTCTTTCCGGAGTCGCGGAAATCTGCAAACGGCACAATGTAATTGTAGTATCGGATGAGATACACGGCGATATGGCATTGTTCGGCAATAAGTTCCATTCGTTCTCCAGTGTTTCCGACAAAGCCGCCGAAATATCCATCACTTTCAAAGCGCCGAGCAAAACTTTCAACATTGCGGGATTGATGAGTTCGTATGCAATTGTAAAGAATGAAAAGCTCCAGTCGCAATTCTACGGATATCTGACGGCAAATGAATTCAATGCTCCGCCACTGATTGCCGCTGTAGCCACTTGTGCGGCCTATGACCGTGCCCGGGAATGGCGGATAGATATGCTCCGATACATTGAGAAGAACGTTGAATTTGTAATTGATTATCTGTCACGGAATATTCCTGAGATAAAACCTGTACGGCCCCAAGCCTCATTCCTTGTCTGGCTTGACTGTCGCGGCCTGAGCCTCGGACACGATGAGTTGATTGACCTTTTTGTCAATAAGGCAAAACTCGCTCTTAATGACGGAGAAGATTTCGGAAAAGGAGGGGAGGGTTTTATGAGGCTAAATGTCGGATGTTCCAGACTTGTTCTTGAAAAGGCATTGAACCAATTGAAAAATGCTTTGATGGAAATTGAAAATTAATTAACTTTGCAAATAATGTGCAGTATGGCGGAGAGCGTATCATACAGACTGGAAACCAAGGTTAGAGAGCTCATATCAAGATATGAATCCCTCAAGACCGAGAATTCCGCCCTGCGCGGAAAGCTGGAAGCCCTCACTGCTCAACTTGAACAGAAAACAAATAATATACAATTACTTGAACAGAAAATAAAGAACTTACAATTGACAGGAGCATTCCTTGGCTCGGGAGGAGACAATGCGGCGGCAAAACGCAAGGTTTCCGCTTTGATAAAGGAGATAGACAGATGTATCGCGATGCTTGACGAATAATGTGATGAAACAGAGGATTACCGTGAAAATTGCAGGCAGGGAATTCGAACTGAACGTGGAGAGCGAGCAGGAGGAGGCAATACGCAGTGCAGTGAAAAAGTTGAATATGGAGATAGATGAACTGCAATACAACTACCACGGAAAGGATATGAGAGACATTCTGAGCATTGTGCTGCTATCCGAGGAGAAGAGGCTTATTGAGATGGAAAGCAGAGATAATTTCGTGATAAACGATGACATAAACAAACTTGAGGAGCTGGACAGGTCCTTGGGTGAATATCTTCTCAGCCGTTAGTTTTTGCTCTTTGCTGAAATCAACACTTTAAACTAACATCACGAGCCTACTCGGAAGTTAAAGACAGGCCCAGGTGACCCGGAAGGGGATTCTAAATTTCAGGACGTAGGAAGTCTGCGACATTTTCCGGAGCTCAAATCTTATTCATTAAGATTTTTGTCAGACCAGAAACTAACGGCTTTTTTCCCGTTGATTGTAAGAATAAACAGGCTAACTTATCAACAATATATATATTTAAGACTTATGTCAATATTAACCATCATCATTACAGCTCTGCTGTCGGCGACAGCGGCTGTATTAATTTATATTTTTGTCAGGAAAATGGTTCTTGGCAATAAAAAGGACGAAATTATCCGAAATGCGGAAGCTCAGGGCGAAGCCATCAAGAAAGAGAAAATTTTTCAGGCGAAGGAAAAATTCCTTCAGCTCAAAAGCGAGCACGAAGCTTATATCAACGAGCGCAATTCACAGGCCCAGCAGCTTGAGAACAAATTGAAACAGAGGGAACTTTCCCTCAATCAACAGAATGCCGAACTCGGACGCAAGCAGAAAGACATAGACGCAATCAAAGAGAACCTGAAAGTCCAGCTTGACATTGTCGGAAAGAAAAGTGAAGAATATGAAAAGCTCCGCGGCAAGGTTATCGAGAAACTTGAGGAAGTTGCCGGAATGACGGCCGAACAGGCCAGAAACCAGCTTGTTGAGACAATGAAGGCCGAAGCCAGAACTCAGGCTATGTCCTATATCAATGACGTTATGGATGAAGCCAGACTCAATGCAAACAAAGAAGCAAAACGCATTGTCATCAACACCATTCAGAGGACTGCCGCCGAGACTGCCATCGAGAATGCCGTGACAGTATTCAATATTGACAACGATGAAGTCAAAGGCCGAATCATTGGCCGCGAAGGACGTAATATCAGAGCTCTGGAAGCCGCTACCGGTGTTGAAATAGTCGTCGATGACACACCGGAGGCAATACTTCTATCCGCTTTCGATCCTATCCGTCGCGAAGTTGCCAGACTTGCTCTCCATCAACTTGTAACGGATGGACGTATCCATCCTGCAAGAATAGAGGAAGTTGTCGAGAAGGTGAAGAAGCAGCTTGACGAAGAGATTATGGAGACGGGCAAACGTACCTGCATAGATCTTGGCATCCACGGACTCCACTCAGAACTGGTACGTCTAATCGGTCGTATGAAATACCGCAGTTCGTATGGCCAGAATCTTTTGCAACACTCCCGTGAGGTGGCGAATATATGTGCTACAATGGCCTCTGAATTGGGTCTTAATGCCAAGGCAGCCAAACGTGCCGGACTTCTGCACGATATCGGAAAGGTCTGCGAAGAGGATGCGGAACTTCCTCACGCACTGTTGGGAATGAAGGTTGCCGAGCAATACAAGGAGAAACCTGATATATGCAATGCAATCGGTGCCCACCACGAAGAGGTGGAGATGCAGTCAATCATCGCGCCTCTTGTACTTGTGGCTGATGCAATTTCCGGAGCACGTCCCGGAGCGCGCAGGGAAGTGATCGAATCATACATCAAGAGGCTCAAGGATATGGAAAACATCGCCCTTTCCCATCCCGGCGTGACCAAGACTTATGCTATTCAGGCAGGCCGTGAATTGAGAGTGATTGTAGGTGCGGAAGAGGTGACCGACGCCCAGTGCGAAGAACTTTCTGCAGATATTGCAAAGACAATACAGGATGAGATGACTTATCCGGGCCAAGTCAAGATAACGGTTATCCGTGAAACCCGAAGCGTGGCTTTCGCGAAATAATCAGAATTCGAACAGTTCCGAAGATTCACTTCGGGGAAGACAGTGAAGCGATGCTTGAGAGCCGATGGCCGCGAGTGTCGCTTCCGCTTTTGAAAAAGCGGTTTCAGGGGTGTTGTTGTTGCCGCTCAGATGACAAAGAAAGACATCTTTCAATCCGGGATGGCTGCACATTCTCAGGAGGTGGCTGTTCTGTTCGTTTGAAAGATGGCCGTTGCCCATCATTATCCTCTCTTTCAACTCCTTGGGATAACCTCCGGTCATCAGCATATCGATATCATAGTTTGATTCCGCAATCAGATGGTCTGCTATTCCGGCATATCTTACGGCATCCTCGGTGACGGCGCCGAGATCTGTCATCACAGTAATCAGGCAACCGTCGAAATCGATATGGTATCCGACAGTTTGGGTGGCATCGTGCGGCACTTCAAAAGGGGTGACCTTAATGCCATCGACATCGTTCATCTGATTCTCAATAAGATACCGTTCATTTCCGGCGATTCTGTCTCCGACGCAGAAGTTATGCCGAAGAGCCTTATGCAGTCTGCGTGTGGCATAAACAGGGACGTTGTACCGCTCGGAGAAGGTGCCGAGGCTCTTTATGTGGTCGAAATGGTCGTGCGTTACAAGAATGGCGGAAATGCTTTCCACCTGGATGCCGTAATTGAGGAGTCTCTTCTTTATGGATCTGGCACCGATGCCGACGTCTATCAGAATGGATTTCCGTTCATTTCCGAAATAGTAGCAGTTTCCGCTACTTCCGCTGGAAAGACTTACGAACCTGACCATCACTTGAAAAGAGTTTTGAGCCTTCCCGACCGTACTATTCCTTTTTCCGTGATAATACCCTTAATCAGTTTTGCCGGAGTGATGTCAAATGCGGGATTATAAACCTCTATTCCCTTGGGTGCGACAGTCTTGCTGAAATACATCTCTGTGACTTCGTATGAAGGCCTCTGCTCAATCACTATCTCATTCCCGGTCGGGCAGTTGAAATCAATGGTGCTGGTGGGTGCGAGGATATAGAAAGGTATCTTGTAATATGACGCCAGCACGGCAAGCGAACTTGTTCCTATCTTGTTTGCAGTATCCCCGTTTGCCGCAATCCTGTCGGCTCCTGTAAATACGAAATCGATTTTGTGTTCCTGCATCAGTGAGGCCGTTGCATTGTCACAGAGCAATGTGGCGTCCACTCCGGCTTTCTGCAGTTCGTAGGAAGCGAGCCGGGCACCTTGAAGAAGAGGTCTTGTTTCTCCGACATATACTTTCGGGGTAAACCCTTTCTGATGAGCCAGATATATCGGCCCCAGGGCCGTGCCGTATCTTGATGAGGAAAGGTGGCCGGCGTTGCAGTGAGTCAATACTGCTGAATCCTTTTCAAGGAGCGAGAAGCCGTTTTCGGCAATCTTGAGGCACATTGCGGTATCTTCATCCTTGATTGCGGAGGCCTCCTTCAGAAGAGCGGACTTGACGCTTCTGATATAATCGGGGCTGTTTCTGTCATATTCTGCAAGGAGCTCGTAAAAACGTCTCTCCATCCTGTCAAGAGCCCACATCAGGTTTACCGCAGTGGGACGACAGATATAGAGATAACTTTTGATTCTGAGGAATTCCTTTTCAAGCTCTTCAACCTTCCTTGTACGGTACCTGTTTATGCTTACGGCCAGCCCCATTGCGGCGGCTATGCCTATTGCAGCGGCCCCACGAACTTTGAGAAGGGTAATCGCGTAGAATATCTGTTCTGCACTTGTCAGATGCAGGAACTTCTCCTGATTGGGGAGGAGAGTCTGATCGAGAATCACAACCTCTCTTCCACTTGGGGCAAGTTCCACTGAATCAAATGGAAAAATATTTTCAATCATTTTCAGGATTCTTAGAATGATTCCATAATGCCTTTGAATATAGCGGACATGTTCTCTCCGGCAATGTTGGCCGCCCGGATCACGTCGTCGGCATCGTTGAGCACCTTGCTGTCGGTAGTGTCGTTGGACATATTGGATATAACTGACATTGCAAACACCCGCATCCCGCAATGCCGTGCCGTAATCACCTCGTGAACAGTTGACATCCCCACGGCATCGCCGCCAATCATCCTGAAGAATCTCACTTCAGCGGGAGTTTCGTATGAAGGTCCGGTCCCGGCGACATAAACACCTTTTCTGAGTTTGATGCCAAGCTTTGAAGCAATCTTTTCCGCCGATGAAATCAATTCCTTGTCATAGGCGCAGGTCATATCGGGGAACCGTTCGCCGAATTCGGACAAATTTTCTCCTATTAGCGGATTGGGAAGAAAATTGATATGGTCCTCGATAATCATCAGGTCACCGATATTGAAATCCGTGTTGAGCCCACCGGCCGCATTTGATATGAAAACAGTTTCAACTCCAAGTCTCTTCATTACGCGAACCGGCAGTGTGGCATTCTGCATCGAGTGACCTTCATAATAGTGGAAACGGCCCTGCATCGCCATCACCGGTTTCCCGGAAAGAGTCCCAAGTATAAGATTGCCTTTGTGGCCCAATGCGGTAGCCTTGCAGAAATTGGGAATGTCGGAGTAGGGCAGGACAGCTGTCGCCTCAATCTTCTCTCCCAACTGGCCCAGACCGCTTCCGAGAATGATGCCGAATTTCGGCTTTACATAGCCGGGCTGTGATTTGATATACTCTGCGGCTTGGTCTATCAAAAGAATTTTCGGGTCCATTGCACTCTTGTTTTTTTATTAATGACTAAATTTGCAGTATGAAAAAAATACTTGATTGGTACAAAGCTCAGTCTGACACTTCAAAAGCCTTCATCTGGCTCTCGTTGATATGTGTCATCGGCATCATTATCCGCTGGGATTACGTTGTGGAAATGGTTGCAAAAGGTTTCAGTTATTATTCAAAATAGCTGAAGGCGAACACGATTGTATTTCTGTAGAATTCGTCCTTGGATATCGGCCTGAAAGGGAAATCCGGGCGGTTCGGCGAATCGGGGAAATACTGGCATTCAAGTGCCACACCGTCATAATCCCTGTAGTTCCTTCCGCTCTTTGATTCCGGACATCCGTCCAGATAGTTTCCTGTATAGACCTGAATGCCCGGGGCGTCCGTGAATACCTCAAGTCTGCGGCCCGTTGACTGCTCGGAGAGTTCCGCGACTTTCTGCACCATACCTTCACTGTAATTGTCAACGACGAAGCAGTGGTCATACCCTTTTCCGATTTTGAGAGGTTCGAAGTCAGCTTTGATATCTTTTCCTATTGCCTTCGGGGAGGTGAAATCCATCGGAGTCCCGGCAACCGGAGCAGGATCGCCCACCGGAATCAGGGTAGGGTCAGTCTGCAGGAAGTGAGAGGCGTTCAGTTTAAGAATATGGTCAGTGACGTCACCGGCATTTTCCCCTTTCAGATTGAAATATGCGTGGTTGGTCAGGTTCACTATTGTCCTGCTCTCTGTCGTGGCGGTGAGTGTCAGGGTGAGCCTGTTGTCGGAACTCCACTGGTACAGTGCTTCGACGTGAAGAGCGCCGGGGTAGGAGGCGTCTCCATCCGGACTGTCAAGAGAGAATCTGACTGCATCGTCCAGCTGTTCGGCTTTCCAGAGTCTGTTGGCGAAGGATTCTTCATCAGGGCCTCCGTGAAGGTGGTTCTTGCCGTTGTTCACTGCCAGGGTGTATTCCTTTCCGTTGAGAGTGAACTTGCCGTCGGCAATCCTGTTTGCATATCTTCCTGGGACTTTGCCCATACAGGGGCCGTCACAGGAGTAAGACGTGGGGGACTTGTAACCGAGAGCTACATCGGCAAGATTGCCGTTTCTGTCCGGAACAACGATTGATACAATGCCTGCTCCCAGATTTGAGAGTATCACTTCGGAACCGGATTCATTTGCAAGACTGAAGAGTCTGATAGCTTCTGTATTTATCATATTGATGGATTTTGTTGATTATTCTGATACTGGATTTTCTGCGAAATATTTCCATAGCGGGGCAGTCATAAGCGCCTGCTTGAGCCTGTCCGCCTTCAACAGCGAATGTACCTCCTTGGGAGAAAGAAGGTGTACCGAGATATCCTCGGTATAGTCGAGCTTCTGGTCGGAAGCCCTCTCGACGTCACGGGCGATGAAACAGTAGGTCAGGTTGCTGCAGACACTCGGGTTCTGGCAGGTGACCATCTCGAGGGACCATTTCCCTCCGCAGTAACCGGTCTCCTCCAAAAGTTCCCGTTTTGCGGCCTCAACAGGGGTTTCGCCATTTTCGATGACCCCGGCGCATATTTCATATTCCACGATTCCCAGTCCGTGCCTGTATTGCCGTTCGAATACGAATTCCCCATCCGTCGTTATGGCTATGACATTCACCCAGTCGGAATATTCTATTACCCAGTGTTCGGGATTCTCCTGGCCGTCAGGAAGTACGACGTGGTCCTTTCTTGCCGTCAGCCAGGGCCTTTTGACAAGATATTCGCTACCCTTTGTCTTCCATAATCCGGGTTCGCTGCCTGTCTTCAGGAAGCGGTGTATTGCAGGCGCAAGTTCCTCCATCGAATGGAATACCATATCGGCTCCCTCATCCCAAAGCGCCGAATCGGGGAGAGTGCCGGTGTTCACAGCAATTACATAACAGCCGGACTGGTGGGCTGACCTCACGCCAAGAGGAGCGTTCTCAACTACAATTGCATCTTCTGCGGATATTCCGGTTTTCCTGAGTCCTTCCAGATACGGGTCAGGGTAGGGCTTTCCCCGTTCGGTATCATAGGCCGTCACCATCAGTTCATTGTCAAGCAGTCCGCTGAAACGTTCTTCAATCACCTGTTTTACTAGCCTGTGTCCCGAGCCTGTCACAACGATTGATTTGATACCGAGACCTTTCAGTTGAAGAAGGACCTCCCTTGCTCCGGGCATGGGCCGCTTGCCGTCAAGCGTGTCGAAGATTTCGGATTTCCTCTTGTATATGCCCTCCCACTCCAGTTTGCGGCCGCTTTCCCGTTCAATGATGTCGATTGTGTCCTTTCCGGTTCTGCCTTCATTGAGGTAGATGAAGTCAGGCTCAATATGGATGCCGTTTTCCAGTAATGCCGTCTGCCAGGCGATGATGTGGCTGGGAATCGAATTCAGCAGCACGCCGTCCATATCGAACATAACAAGTTTTTTCATCACTTTCGCCATTTTTACAAATATACAAAAAGGCGGTGACTTTTCCGTCACCGCCTAATCTTAATTATCGATTGAAGAATCTATTCTCCCTTGAGAAAATCGTTGAATTTTTTGTAAAGTCCTTCGTATGAAGCATCCTTGTCCCTGAGACGGAAATAGATGTTCTTCAGGTATTCGGCTACAGCGGCCTTGACTTCAGCATCTTCAGTATTGTTGAAGGTCTTGTTGAAAGGCTCGATGGCCTTTGCCAGAGTCTCCTCCATCTGATTGTTCAGTTCATTGTATTTTTTATCGTCCAGCTCCTGAGAAGCCTTTTCCTGGATGTCAACGGCCTGATCATAGAAAAGAACACCTATACCGAAAATCCCGTAGATGTATTTGGGGTCGATTTCGTATGACTTGTTGAAGAACTCGACAGCTTTCTCCGTGTTGCCCAATTGTTTGTGAACATCACCTTCCACATAGAAGAGGCTGGCGTTGTTAGGCTCGTTGGCCTGTGCCGCATGAATGAATTCGAAGATTTTGTCAGGGCTTTCCTTTGTCTCGCGGTAGAGGTTGATAAGACCGATGAGGACTCCCTGATTTGAAGGATAAGCCTTGAATCCTTCTTCAAGAGTCTTCTTCCAGGAGGCTGTATCCTGCTTCTGGCGATAGATGTCGGCAAGGTTGGAAAATACGTTGCCCTCCTGCAGATAACCAAGTTCGACACAACGTCCGAAATTCTTGACAGCACTGTCATAGTTCTTGGTAATCATTGACATATAAGCGCTGTAGTATATGCTGAGCGTGTCGATTTTGTTGACGGTTGGATTTTCGAAGGTTGCGGCACATAGATCGAACAGAGCGCTGGCCCTGTTGAGATCACCGAGCTGATAGAAAGCGAGAGCTTCGGTATTGTACCTGTCGTGAAGAGATTGATAAAGTTCTGCAATTTTATCTTTCTTGGAGCCCTTCGGATCAACCTTGGTGGCCTCATCAAGAGCCTTCTTTGCATTTCCGAGCAAGTCGCCTTCAGCTGCATGCTTCTTCACAATCCAGAAGTCAAGCACGCCGTTTGCGTTGTAGAAAAGGTCCTTGTCAGCGTATGAATCCACTGTATATACACCTTCAGTGCATTTCTGCTCACGGGAGCCGAGGACTTTCTGGTCGCCCATAAGAGTCTTGACCTGAGCTTGAGTGGAGCCGTTGAAAAGGTTTTCTGTCGGCTGGTCATATGCCTTCAGATATTCCTCGGCAAGAGATATCCAGGTAGCCGGCTTGGCGGCTTTCTTGGCATCCTGAGTGGCGGTAACGGCCTTGTTGATTGCCTTCTGAGCCTTGGTCATCTCCTGAGCGTAAGCCATTGTTACGGTCATTGCCAGAGCGATGGCGAATACTAGAGTCTTTTTCATTTCTTTGATTTTTTAGTGGTTTATTCTTGTTCTGTTGTTATTGTCTCTTCTGCAACCGTTTCGGGTGATTCTGCGGTGATGCCGGCCTCTTCGCTCTCCTCAGACTTGTTGACCACGCATACGGCGGCTATTCCGTCGCCCTCCCTTATGCTTATCAACTTGACCCCCTGTGTGGCTCTTCCGGCAATCTTTATGTCCGCCACGTGCATCCTGATGGTGATGCCGGACTTGTTGATTATCATAAGGTCATCATTGTCCGTCACACCCTTCAATGCAATGAGTGAACCGGTCTTCTCAGTGATGTTGATGGTCTTGACACCCTTGCCTCCACGATTTGTCTTGCGATATTCTTCGAGCTCCGAGCGCTTTCCGAATCCGTTTTCACTTACGACCAGTATGGTCTTGGGGTCTGTCTCCTGAAGGAGAGGGTCGATGCATACCATTCCGACCACTTTATCCGGGTCATCGACGCTTATTCCACGGACACCTGTGGAGTTTCTTCCGATTGCCCTTGCGTCTTTCTCGTTGAAGCGGCAGCAACGGCCGGCGAGGCCGGCAAGGAGTATCTCGCAGTCACCGCTCGTCAACTCGGCACCTATCAGAGAATCGCCTTCTCTCAAATTTACGGCTATGATACCGTTGGCCTTCGGACGGGAATACTGTTCGAGGATAGTCTTCTTTATTGTGCCGTTTGAAGTCGCGAGGACGACATAGTGGCTGTTTATGAACTCTTCGTCCTTAAGGTCCCTTACGTTGATATATGCCTGAATCCGGTCCTCCGGAGTAAGGTTGAGTATGTTCTGTATAGCGCGGCCCTTGGATGCCTTGGCGCCTTCGGGAATTTCATAGACCTTTATCCAGAAGCATTTGCCGCTCTGAGTGAAGAGCATCAGTGTGCTGTGCATATTCGCCACGTAGATATGCTCTATGAAATCTTCATCGCGGGTAGTGCTTCCCTTGGCGCCTACGCCTCCTCGGTTCTGAGCTTTGTATTCAGCCAGAGAGGTGCGCTTGATATAGCCGAAATGGGAGATGGTTATCACAACGTCCTCATCGGGGTAGAAATCCTCAGGATTGAAGTCTTCTGCGGAGAGTTCTATCGCCGTACGGCGCTCGTCACCATATTTCTCCTTTATTTCCTGAAGTTCCTGCTTGATAATGTCCATCTGCATCGAAACGTTTGCCAGGACATCCTCAAGATATTGTATCAGCTTTTCGAGATCATCGTATTCAGTCTGAAGCTTGGTTCTTTCGAGTCCGGTCAGCTGACGCAGACGCATTTCGACAATTGCATCAGCCTGAATTTCGGTAAAACCGAACTTCTCCATCAGGCCGTCTCTGGCTTCGATGACGGTCTTGGATGCACGGATATGTGCGATTATTGCGTCAATGATATCAAGGGCCTTGAGCAGACCTTCAAGAATATGAGCGCGTTTCCTGGCTTTTTCCAAATCGAATTTCGCCCTTCGCACCACCACTTCATGACGGTGGCGGACGAAATATTTGATGAGCTGTTTGAGACTGAGCTGTCTGGGCTTGCCATCGACCAGAGCGATGTTGTTCACCGAGAAACTTGACTGCAGCGGTGTCATCTTGAAAAGGGTGTTGAGCACAACGTTGGATGGTGCGCCCTGCTTCAGTTTGATGACAATGCGCATACCGTCACGGTCGCTTTCGTCATTGATATAGGAAATGCCGTCTATTTTCTTCTCCTCTACAAGTTCAGCGATTTTTTCAATCAGCTCGCGTTTGTTGATGGCGTAGGGTATTTCATTTACAATGATTGTCTCACGGCCATTTTCAGAGACTTCGATGTTGGTTTTCGAGCGGATGACAATGCGGCCGCGGCCTGTCTCGAAAGCGTCCCTGATGCCTCTTTCGCCCTGAATGATACCTCCGGTGGGGAAGTCGGGGCCCTTGATGTATTGCATCAGTTCCTCCGTTGTGATGTCGGGATTGTCGATGAAGGCGCAGATGGCGTTGCAACACTCAGTGAGGTTGTGAGGGGCCATGTTTGTGGCCATACCTACAGCGATTCCGCTCGATCCGTTCATGAGCAGAAGGGGCGCTTTGCACGGAAGGACAGTGGGTTCCTGAAGAGACTCATCGAAATTGGGCTTGAAATCCACAGTGTCCTTGTCGAGGTCCGCAAGAATTTCCTCGGCAAGTTTCTGAAGCTTGGCTTCAGTATATCGCATTGCAGCGACCGGATCACCGTCAATCGAACCGAAGTTTCCCTGACCGAGAACCAAAGGATATCTCAGGTTCCAAGGCTGAGCCAGCCTGGCCATTGCATCATATACGCTGGAATCCCCGTGGGGATGATATTTACCGAGAACGTCACCTACGATTCTGGCGGATTTCTTCACTCCGCCGCTATATGTAACGCCGAGATTGCTCATACCGAACAGAACACGGCGGTGGACCGGTTTCAGACCGTCCCGGACATCGGGCAGGGCACGCGCCACAATCACAGACATAGAATAATCTATGTATGCGCTTTTCATTTCATTCTCTATGTTGATAGGAATAATCCTACCTCCGTTTTCCTCAAATTCCATTCTATTTCAGAGTTTATTTTAATCTTTCAAATTTAGCGATTTTTCCCGAATTTACAAAAAATTATGCCTACCTTAGCAGGCATAAAAAAATATATGGATATGGATGGGGCCCACTCTGAAGAGATAAACGTCATATTGAAGCATTCAATTGAGGAAGCTGCCAGACTTGGTAGCCGCATCGTCACCCCGGACCACCTTTTTCTGGGCATTATCCGCAAGCGTGACAGCAGCGCAGTCTCCGTACTTGAAGACCTCGGAGTGAATCTGGACAAAGTGAAGAATGAGATTGAGACGAAGATTTCCTTCAGTGAAAGCATTCCATTTGAACAGATAAGGCAGATTTCGCTCAGCGACAAGACTTCGGAAATCATTGCAAAATGCAACCGTCTATATTCTGGTGCGACCGCATCACACCTGATGACATGCATCTTTATGGAATGGCACGGGGCCTGCACCACGGCGCTTGAGAATTCAAACATTCAGGTCGGCAGGTTGCCTGAGGTACTTCAGGCCATTTATGAAAAGAGTCTCGCAGGGAATACGGACACAAAGGGTGGCGGTGATTCGGAACCGGCCTCTGAAATGAAGGATTCCGGAAAGAAGAACTCATTCCTCGACTCTTTCGGTTTTGATATGACTCTTGCCGCAAGGAGCGGTGAACTGGACCCCGTGATTGGAAGAGAGAAAGAGATTGAGCGGCTTGTCCAGATTTTGAGCAGACGCAAGAAGAACAATCCTGCCCTGATCGGGGAAGCCGGTGTCGGAAAGACAGCTATCGTCGAGGGCCTTGCTTTGAGAATCGTCTCGAATCAGGTTCCCATGCAGATTGCGGACAAACGTGTGGTATCCCTTGATATGGGATCTCTCGTAGCCGGCTCGAAATACCGCGGCCAGTTTGAGGAGAGGCTGAAAGCGGTAGTCGATGAAATAAAGAAGGCCGGGAACGTCATCCTTTTCATAGACGAATTGCACACAATCATAGGTGCCGGAGGCCCTCCCGGTTCGCTTGATGCGGCCAATATGCTGAAGCCGGCCCTTTCCAGAGGTGCGATACAGTGCATAGGAGCGACCACTCTGGACGAATACCGCGAACATGTGGAGAAAGACCCGGCTCTGGAACGCAGATTCCAGAAAATTCTGGTCGAGCCGACCGATACAGGCCAGACTCTTGCAATAATCAAGGGAATCAAGGAGAAGTATGAAAAATTCCACGGAGTTGAATATGACGAGGGTGCTCTCCTTGCCAGTGTCTCGCTCTCTTCAAGATACATTACGGACAGGTGCCAGCCGGACAAGGCCATAGATGTCCTGGATGAGGCGGGGGCCAGAGTCCGTATGGGTACTTTCATCCCAAGTGCTGAAGTTGTCAGGATGACCGGCGAAAGGGATTTGATTAATTCAAAAAAAAGAGAGGCCGCACTCAAAGGTGATTTCATCCTTGCCGCAAAGCTGCGAGGAAAAGAGAAGGAGATATCTTCATCCATTTCCGAATCCGGTTCAAAGAGAGCTGAAAGACAGATTCTTCCGGTTGGAAGAGATATCGTTGCTTCAGTTGTTTCTTCAATGACCAATATTCCGGTTCACAGGGTGGCCCAGAGTGAAGGCGAGCAGTTGATGAAAATGGAGTCCGTCCTTCGGGGCAAGGTAATCGGGCAGGATGAGGCCCTTTCCAAGGTGGTCCGTGCCATCAGAAGAAACCGCGCAGGGCTCAAGGAGCCGGGCAAGCCGGTGGGCTCATTCCTTTTCCTCGGGCCTACAGGGGTGGGGAAGACACATCTGGCAAAGAATATTGCCGGTTATCTGTTCGGTTCCACAGACAACATTATCCGGATAGATATGAGCGAGTACGGTGAAAAGTTCTCTTCAAGCCGTCTTATCGGAGCCCCTCCCGGCTATGTGGGATATGACGAAGGCGGGCAGTTGTCGGAACAGGTTCGCCGCAAACCCTATTCGGTGGTTCTTCTTGATGAGATTGAGAAAGCGCATCCGAGCATATTTAACATTCTGCTGCAGGTTCTGGACGAAGGAAGACTCACTGACAGTGCGGGGAGGTATATAGATTTCCGCAACACGGTCATCATCCTCACGTCCAACATAGGCTCAAGGGAGCTGAAGGATTTCGGACGGGGGATGGGATTTGCCACGGGGACAGACAATTCCGCATACAATCAGAAAGTAATCATAGACAAGGCGGTGTCGAAAGTTTTTCCTCCCGAATTCGTCAACAGACTGGATGAGCAGATTTATTTCAACAAACTGACCAGAGAAAACATCTGCGACATTATAGACATTGAAATCGGAGACTTGCACAGGAGAGTTCGGGAAGCCGGATTCGACTTGAAGATAGCACCCTCTGCACGGGAGTTCGTGGCAGGGAAGGGGTATGACCCTCAGTTCGGGGCCCGGCCTTTGAAAAGAGCCATCCAGCGTTATATCGAGGACCCTCTTTCCGAAACTCTGCTTGAAGGCGTTCCTTCCGGTTCGGTGTTGAAAATCAGACTGTCAGGTAAAAAAGACTCTACAAAGGTCTTCTTCTGAGAATCACTTCTTTTTCTTGACAGGCTCGCTTGTCAGCCCTACTCCAAGTTTCTTGAAGATTTTCTTGTCAACCTCGCTGAGCATAACGGTCGTGTGAACTTGACAATCTTTGAACTTCGGCAGCTGTTCCAGTGCACGACGGCAGTTTTCGTCTGATATGCTCAGCATTGAGATTGCAACCAGCACTTCATCCGTATGAAGTCTGGGATTGCGCCCGTGAAGCATATTGACTTTCGTCATCTGAATGGGTTCTATCATTTCCCTCGGTATCAGCCTGACAGAATGGTCTATACTGGCAAGATACTTTGCCGCGTTGAGAATGAGGGCGGCGCTGGGGCCGAGGAGGGGACTGGTCTCCGCCGTGATTATTGTGCCGTCGGAGAGCTCGATGGCCGATGAATCCGCGCCTCCGGCTTCATCCCGGCGGGCCTTTGCCGCAACGGTGACCCGTCTGTCGTCAGTGGTAAGCTTCAACTGCTTCATCAGTAGCGATATCTTGTTGACTTCACCGTCATTGCACTCTCCATTCGCCAACTTTTCGAGAGCTGCGTAATATCTTCGGATGATTTCTGCCTTCGATGCCTCGCGGCAGACTTCATCATCGCAGATGCAGTATCCTATCATATTGACACCCATATCTGTCGGGGACTTGTACGGGCTTTCACCATAAATGTTCTCGAAGATGACGTTCATTACGGGGAAAATCTCGATGTCCCGGTTATAATTGACGGCCGCTTCACCGTATGCGTCCAGATGGAACGGGTCTATCATATTGACATCGTTCAAATCTGCTGTGGCGGCTTCGTATGCTATGTGGACGGGATGCTTGAGAGGAAGGTTCCAGATGGGGAAAGTCTCGAATTTGGCATAGCCGGCCTTGATGCCACGTGTGCTGTCCTGATATATCTGACTCAGGCAGACAGCCATCTTTCCACTTCCCGGGCCAGGTGCTGTCACCACTATGAGAGGACGAGTGGTCTCAACGTAATCGTTGCGGCCGAATCCGTCTTCAGAATCAATCAGAGAGACGTTGTGAGGATACCCCTCTATTGTATAGTGACAATATGTCTTGATTCCCTGACGCTCCAGTCTGTTGCGATACGCCACAGCACTTTCCTGACCGTTGAAATGGGTTATGACCACGGAGTTGACAGGCATCTGCCGCTTGATGAACTCTTCCCTGAGCCTCAGGACATCAACGTCGTATGTGATGCCCAGGTCATTCCGAATTTTGTTCTTTTCGATATCTACCGCGCTGATTACGATTATTATCTCGCAATAATCGCGGAGCTCCATAAGAATTTTGAATTTGCTGTCGGGTTCGAAACCGGGCAGGACGCGGCTTGCGTGGTGGTCATCGAACAATTTACCACCGAATTCGAGATAGAGCTTGTTCCCGAACTGGGAAATGCGTTCCTTGATTTTCCGGGACTGAATCTCCCTGTATTTTTCGCTGTCAAATCCAATTTTCATCTTACGGATATTTACAGCGTGCAAAGGTGCGAAAAATTGGGGAGATATCAAAGAGAAATCAGCTCAAATGTTCAGCCAGAATCCTGATTCCGATGGCAATCAGAATCACTCCTCCGACAATCTGAGCGGATGTCCTGAAACGGATTCCGAGCCTGCCTCCAAGTTTCAGTCCGGCGGCGGAAAAACTGAAAGTGGCCAACCCGATTATCATAATCGGCCTGAAAATTTCTTCATCCACACAGGCAAGTGAAATCCCCACGGCAAGGGCATCGATGCTGGTCGCAACTGCAAGCAGGAAGAGACTTCCCACACCGAGAGACCCGTCGATAGCCTTTTCATCCTTGTGCAGCACCTCGCGAATCATATTCAGGCCTATCAGGACAAGCAGGATGAAAGCTATCCAGTGATCTACGGCATCAATATAGGAATGAAAGCTTCCACCTATGAAATATCCGGCGGCAGGCATTGCCGCCTGGAATCCGCCGAACCATAGTCCTATCTTCATACACTGCCGCGGTGTGACTCTGCCGATGGCCAGACCCTTGCATATTGAGACGGCAAAGGCATCCATCGAGACACCGAGAGCAATCAGGATAATTTCGACCAGACTCATCTCAACCGACAATGAAAAGGTAGGAAAGGTAAGCGGCTTCGCATAGAAGCATCAGAACGCCGTCGAATCTGTCTATCACATCTCTTTTTCCTATGTATGCTGCGGTGAATATCAGCAGTTGGCTCAGCAGGAGCGCGGCTATGTCCATATAGCTTATGTTTTTGAAAGAGAGGGGTGAGATTATGGATGCGCAGCCCAGAATCAGCAATATGTTGAATACGTTTGATCCGAGGATGTTTCCCAAGGCAAGCTGCCCACGTTTCTTGACTATTGCAACGATACAGGTAGCCAGTTCGGGCAGA
The DNA here is from genome assembly GCA_045617505.1 of Bacteroidales bacterium. Lineage (GTDB taxonomy): Bacteria > Bacteroidota > Bacteroidia > Bacteroidales > UBA932 > Cacconaster. The sequence goes on from JAZLIS010000116.1 coordinate 22,953, forward strand.
GAAGTGCCTCCGGCAAGAAGTGTGATTGCTATGACCTTATCGGAAACACCCGCCTGACGTGCAATATTCGTGGCGGAATCTACAAACAGTTCTCCGCCGAATATAAGGCCTCCCAATCCAAATAGAACATAGATGACTGATTTGGGCAGGTTCATCGGAGGTTTGTTGCCGGAAACTTCTTCCTTGCTGCCGTTTCTGAAGCAATAGTATATGTAAGTTGCAAAGATTACGAGGAATATGATGCCTTCAATACGGCTAATACCTCCATCGTCGCCTATAAAAAGGCCGGTTACCGCAAGAAGTACGGAAACAAAAATCACCAGAGGTATATCGCGCTTCCTGTTCCCGGCACTGACTGCAACAGGAGCAAGAACTGCGGTCAATCCAAGGATGAACATACTGTTGAAAACATTGGATCCGATAACGTTTCCAAGGGCAATGTCGCTGTTTCCTGAAACCGCCCCCATAATGCTCACTACAAGTTCAGGACAGGAGGTTCCGAAGCCAACGACAGTCAGTCCGATTACAAACTCACTGATACCGGACTTTCTGGCAATCGAGGATGCACCGTCAACCAGAAAATCTGCACCGAAAACAATCAGGGAGAGCCCCAAAACCAGCAGCACCAGATTCAAAATCATCTCTTGCGGAATTTTTATGTAAAAAAAACAACTGAAGGGGTGCAAATTTAAGCAAATTATTATATTTGCGTCAAATTTGGATTCAAAACAGTATTACTTTATGAAGTGATGGCCGACAACAAAGTTATTATTTCACTCGAGGGCGTTTCGAAGTGGTTCGGAGACAAGCAGGTTCTCTCTGACATTAATCTGAAAATCAAGCAAGGAGAATTCGTTACACTCCTTGGCCCTTCAGGGTGCGGCAAATCCACTACATTAAGATTGATTGCAGGTTTTCTTGAGCCGGATGAAGGCACGATTCTTCTGGAGGGTCGTGACATTTCCGAGCTGCCGCCTCACAAAAGGCCTCTCAATACAGTTTTCCAGCGTTATGCCCTTTTCCCTCATCTTGACGTATATGACAACGTAGCCTTCGGCTTGAAACTGGCTCATGTCAATGAGGATGAGATTGTCAAAAGAGTGAAGAAAGCCCTCAAGATGGTCAATATGACCGGATATGAGGACCGTGACGTCGATTCCCTTTCCGGTGGTCAGCAGCAGCGCGTAGCCGTTGCCAGAGCTATCATCAATCAGCCGAAAGTGTTGCTTTTGGACGAACCCCTTGCTGCACTGGACCTTAAGATGAGGCGTGATATGCAGCTTGAAATCAAGGAGATGCATAAGAAATTAGGCATCACTTTCATATACGTGACACACGATCAGGAAGAGGCTTATATGCTGAGCGACACTGTCGTTGTGATGAACAACGGCAAAATTCAGCAGATTGGGACCCCTGTAGATATATACAACGAACCCATAAATCCTTTTGTGGCCGATTTCATAGGCGAGGCCAATATTCTCAACGGAACGATGATAAAAGACTGCAGGGTCTCCTTTGCAGGCTATGAATTCGACTGTATCGACAAAGGTTTCGGAGAGAATGTCCCTGTGGATGTGGTGGTCCGTCCCGAAGACCTCCAGCTTTCACGTGAAGAGGAGTGGAACGGCTTGTCGGGAACCGTTACGTCATCCACTTTTATGGGAGTTCATCACCAGATTTTCATAGACACCGACTCGGGTTTCGAACTGATAGCCCAGAGTTATGCGAAATATGACGTGGGGGAGAAGGTGAAGATTACCATACTTCCCGAGAACATTCAGGTAATGCACAAGGAGAGGGTCAGCAACCGTTTTGAAGCCAAGGTTGTCGATGCCACTCACGTCCGGATGTTGGGCGAGGAGTTCGAATGCAGGAAGCACTCGTTTCAGGAAGGGGACGAAGTGGTTGCCGAAGTGGAATTCGACAAGGTCGATCTTCAGGACTATCAGGAAGAGGGACAAATCAACGCAGAGGTCAACTTCATAATATACAAGGGAAACCACTATCATCTCACCGTCATCACGGACGACGGAGACTCAATTTATGTGAATACTCACGATGTCTGGGACAAGGGAGACCTCGTCGGCGTGAATATCGCTCCCAAGGACATCAAACTGGTTGCTTTGGAGAAATGAAGATAAAGCGTTCTACTTGGAGTCTGCCGTATCTGGTATTCCTTGTTCTTTTCGTAGTCCTGCCATTCCTTCTGGTGGTGATGTATGCCTTTCAGGATCAGTCCGGCTCGTTCACACTGTCAAATCTGGCAAGATTCTTCTCTGACGGGGATGCCATCAGGACATTCGCCCTCTCAATGGAGATTGCCATAGAAAATACCGCTCTCTGCATTCTGATCGGATATCCTGCGGCCTGGATTCTGGCAAATAAGCATTACAACAGAAGCGCCGTAACCATAATACTTTTCATCCTTCCGATGTGGATAAACGCGCTGATGCGGACTCTTGCGACAGCGGAAATCTTCAACGTGCTCGGTATCAGTCTGGGCAAAGGGACACTTCTTTATGGAATGGTCTATGACTATCTTCCGTTTATGATATATCCTATCTATGATGTTCTTCGGAAGATGGACAAATCATACGAAGAGGCCGCGGCCGACCTTGGTGCAAGTCAGTGGCAGGTTTTCCGGAAGATAACCGTTCCGCTCTCAATGCCCGGTGTCGTGAGCGGAATCATTATGGTCTTTATGCCGACAGTAAGCACCTTCGCCATCTCGGAATTCCTGACAAACGGCAAGTTCAAACTGTTCGGTACCATAATTCAGGAGAACATCAATTCGTCAATGTGGAATTATGGAGCGGCTCTCGCCCTGATAATGTTGATTATAATCGGTATCACCACGTTCTTTGACAACAAGAAGGAACCGGATGCCAAACTTTCAGTGTGATGAAGAGACTATTTGCCAAAATATATATCGGGGTACTCCTTCTTCTGCTTTACGCGCCCATTCTTCTGATTACCATATTTTCATTTACGGAATCCAAAGTAATCGGCAACTGGACAGGATTCTCCACGCAACTCTATTCTAATGTATTCAATGGCGCCACAAACGGTTCAACGACCCTGATAGCGGCTGTTGAAAACACTTTGCTCATAGCTATTGTAGCCGCACTTGTTTCAACTGCAATGGGAACTGTCGCGGCAATCGGTATTTTCAATCTGAGGGGAAAGAAAAAGGGAGCTATGAAATTGCTCAACAATATTCCGATGATCAATCCCGATGTCATTACCGGTGTGTCGCTTTTCCTCCTGTTCGTATTCCTGCACATATCACAGGGATATCTTACGGTTATTCTGGCTCATATTACATTCTGTACACCATACGTGGTGCTGAGCGTAACGCCCAGACTCTCCCAGATGAACCCCAACATCTATGAAGCCGCGATAGACCTCGGAGCAACGCCCTGGCAGGCGCTCAGGAAGGTACTGATTCCGCAACTCCGGCCCGGAATGATAAGCGGATTTATCCTTGCCTTCACGATGTCGCTGGATGACTTTGCCGTGACATTCTTCACCCGCGGGTCAATAGGGCTGGACACTCTTTCAACATACATATACACGGATGCACGCAAGGGTGGCCTCACTCCTGAACTTCGCCCCCTTATGGCAATTATATTCGCCATCATACTCATATTCCTTCTGATTATCAATGTCAGACAGGCCAAATCAATCAAAAAGTCAATCAATTAATTAATCTTGCTATTTTCAGAAAATGAAAAGATTTTTTCTGCTTCTTGCCGCGGTAACGGTGATGTTCAGCGCCTGCAACAGTAACAGGGAAAATGTCCTGAAGGTTTACAACTGGTCCAGTTACATCGATGAATCTGTGATACCCGAATTTGAGGAGTGGTATCAGCAGCAGACCGGCGAACCCATTGAAGTGATTTATCAGACATTCGATATCAACGAGACGATGCTTTCCAAGATTGAGAAAGGTCACGAAGATTTCGACGTTGTCTGTCCCTCCGATTACATCATTGAGCGGATGCTTAATGAGGGTCTTTTGATTCCGCTTGATTTCAAGTCTCTTCCGGCGGACAAGAATTATATTGAGAACAACCGTTCTCCATATATTCAGGATATGTTCTCGAAAATCAATCCTGAAGTTGATGCAAATGACTATTCCGTGGCGTTTATGTGGGGCACGACCGGTATTCTCTACAATCCCAAGTTTGTTTCCGACCAGGAGGCGGATTCCTGGGAGATGCTGAAGGCGCCCAAGTTTGAAGGAAAAATCTTTATGAAGGATGCTCCCCGTGACGTATACGGACCGGTTTTGATTCATCTGAACAAAGAAAAGCTTGCAAGTGGCGAGGTTACTCTCGATGAATTGATGCTTGATTCGTCCGATGAGTCCATTGCTGCAGTGGAACAGTATATTAAGGAGTGCCGTGACAATATTGCCGGCTGGGAGGCCGATTTCGGCAAGGAGCAGATGACCCAGGAGAGGGGATGGGCTTCACTCAACTGGAGCGGAGATGCCGTATGGGCTATCGAAGAAGCTGGCGATATTGGAGTGGAACTGAGATACAGGGTCCCTTCCGAAGGCAGCAACGTCTGGTTTGACGGATGGGTGATTCCCAAATATGCAAAGAATATCAAGGCCGCAACTTTCTTAATTGACTTTATGTGCCGTCCCGACATCGCAATCCGCAATATGGACGTGACCGGATATGTCTCCGCAAACGGCGACCTTTCGGTTCTTGAATCGCAGATTGACGAATCGCTCGAACCCATCGACGTGAGTTATTTCTTCCCCGGACAGACTGCAGTTCGTGTCAGTCCCGCGTTATATCCTGACAAGGCACTGATTGAGCGCTGCGCTCTGCTGCACGACTGGGGGCAGGAGACAACCAAACTGATTGAGATGTGGTCCAGAGTCAAGGGTGACAATGCCAATTCAATGACATTTGTCATTCTTGCCGCAACAGCCGTTGCCATTGCGCTGATTCTCATCATCCGTCATCGCAGCATCAACCGCCGTCGCAGGAATTACGGCAAAAGACGTTAAGAAGTTGTTTTGGACGACCAAAAAAAACCGGCCAATATTTATGACCGGCTTTTTTTGTTGTATGTGTGTTCTATCCGAGGAAGCCAAGGAGCATACCTGCCGCAACTGCGCTGCCGATTACACCGGCTACGTTGGGGCCCATAGCATGCATTAGAAGGTAGTTCTTCGGGTCATATTCAAGACCGACGTTGTTGGAAACGCGGGCGGCATCCGGCACGGCCGATACGCCTGCATTACCGATAAGCGGGTTGATCTTGTTGCCTTCCTTGAGGAAGAGATTGAAAATCTTTACAAAGAACACACCTGCAAACGTTGCGAGGAAGAATGAGAAAGCACCGATGATGAAAATCTTCACGGATTCCACGCGGAGGAATTCGCTTGCTTGAGTTGATGCGCCTACGGTAACACCGATAAGGATTGTAACGATGTCGATGAGCGGGCCGCTTGCCGTGTTGGCAAGACGACGGGTTACACCGCTCTCCTTGAGAAGATTACCGAAGAAGAGCATACCGAGCAGGGGAATACCTGAAGGAACGATGAACGCTGTGAGGAGGAATCCGATGACAGGGAAGAGTCTCTTCTCGGTGGGAGAGACGGCTCTGGGCGGCTTCATCCTGATAAGGCGTTCCTTCTTCGTGGTGAGGAGCCTCATAATGGGCGGCTGAATCACGGGAACCAGAGCCATATAGGAGTATGCAGAGACAGCGATTGCTCCCATAAGGTTGGGTGCAAGCCTTGAGGAGAGGAAGATGGCTGTAGGGCCATCCGCACCTCCGATTATACCGATTGCACCTGCCTGAGCAGGGTCAAATCCGAGTGCAAGCGAAACAGCATATGCGCCGAAGATACCAAACTGTGCGGCGGCTCCGATAAGGAACAGCTTGGGGTTGGCAATCAGTGCGGAGAAATCGGTCATAGCGCCGATTCCGAGGAAAATCAAAGGAGGATAGAATCCCTGCTTGACACCCTGATAGAGGATGTTGAGCACGGAACCCTCTTCATATACACCGACGTTCAGGCCGGCAAACAGGGGAATATTACCGATAAGGATACCGAATCCGATGGGGACGAGCAGCATCGGTTCCCAGTCCTTCTTTATTGCAAGATAGATGAACACACACCCGATAATTATCATTATCAGGTAGCTCCACTCAAAGTTTGCAAAACCTGTATAACCCCAGAACTGTTTGAGATTGGTTATGATATTCTCCATACTATCCGATAACTAACAGAGGTGCTCCTTCAAGTACGGAGTCGCCTTTCTGAACTTTTATTGATTTGATTGTTCCGTCGCAGGGGGCGTCGATGGCATTTTCCATCTTCATTGCCTCAAGGACGATGACGGTGTCACCTTTCTTTACGGTGTCACCTTCCTTGACATTGAGGCTGAGGATAACACCCGGAAGAGGTGAGTTGAGAACTTCTCCACCGACGGCACCGGCAGAAGCGGCGGGTTTTGCGACAGGAGCTGAAGCCGCAGGAGCGGCTGCCACGGGGGCGGGACGCTTGACTGCGCTGACAGCCTTGGGTTTTGCTATCGGTCTTTCGAATTCCACGTTGAAAGGAGTGCCGTTGACTTCAACCTTTGCGGATGTCTCCACGACCTCGTCAATTGCAACGTTATAGTCGTTGCCGTTGATTTTGATTTTATATTCTTTCATTTTTAGATTCTTAAAGGTTACTGGTTACTTTCTCTTGTTGACCTGAGGAGTCTGGCGCAATGTGTAAATCTTTGAACTCCAAGGTGAATAGGTGCGGTCTGTATGGCGCTGTGTCACAACGTCACTCTCCTCGTCGTGAGCCTCATTGTCCTCTATGAACAGGTGAAGTGCCATGGCAATCGCCGCGTATGTTTCAGCGGGGACTTCATCGTAGTTATTCTGCTGATTGGCGGAAGGTGATGATGAAGTCTTGGCCGCAGAAGATTTCTTGTTTGCGGCTTTGACATTGGCCTTGCCGATGTTCTTGAAGATAAGATAGAGAATAATCAGGGCCAGAAATACGACAGACATAGAAGTCACGGCCATAATCCATCCGTAAGGGTCCATCTCCTGCATTGACTCGGCTTTGCCGGCCTTGTTGACAAGCATATTGTTTGTACTGGGAGAAGTGGATTCGAGAATAGCCCACCCTTCTTCGCTGCCGTCTATGGAACCATCGCCATCAGCAGTACGTCCGAATGAGACGTTTGCCGGAAGGTCGTGGCGGACGGGAATCCGGTCGATGATGGTCTTGCCGTCACCTTTCAGAATGATGATTTCCTTAGCATTCTCAAGATCGAAATTTACGTGGAATGTGCCGCGGAAAGGTTGGTTGTCAGCCCAGAAGAGGACATGCTGACGGGGTTTTACCTTCGTGGTGATGTCTCCGCTGGGGATGCGGTACTTTTTCAGATTGTCGGGATCGTCAGTGATGAAGCATCCTGACAAGTCAACCGTGCCGTAGGATGAATTGAAAAGCTCGAACCAGGAACTCTGCTGTCCGAAATCGTCCTGAAAATCATTGGTGTTGATGACCAGGTATTCGTTGATTCGCATTGATTCCTGGCTCTGGGCCGATGCACCCAGGGCAATAGTCAAACCGACAATTGACAGGAATAATTTGATATTTTTCATTTAGTCGGATCGGTTTGAATTAGAGAGGAAGGTTGTCGTGTTTCTTTGCAGGATTGCTGAGTTTCTTGGTAGAAAGCTGCTCCAGGGCGCGGATGATGCGGAAACGGGTGTTCCTGGGCTCAATCACGTCATCAATGTAACCGTACTTGGCGGCATTGTAGGGATTGCAGAAGAGGTCGTCGTATTCCTTCTTCTTCGCTGCCTTGAGTTCGGCCTGCTTTGCAGGATCCTCTTCAGCCTTGAGTTCCTTTGCATAGAGTACTGCAACAGCACCGTCAGAGCCCATAACTGCGATGTTGGCGGTAGGCCAGGCGTAGTTGATGTCACCGCGGAGCTGCTTGCAGCTCATAACGATGTGGCTTCCGCCGTAAGACTTGCGGAGAGTGACCGTTACCTTGGGAATGGTGGCTTCGCCGTATGCATAGAGCAGCTTGGCTCCGTGAACGATGATTCCGCCATACTCCTGCTGTGTGCCGGGAAGGAATCCGGGCACATCGACCAAAGTGACCACGGGGATATTGAAGGCGTCGCAGAAACGTACGAAACGGGCGCCCTTGCGGCTTGAGTTGATGTCAAGGACACCTGCAAGGTGCTTGGGTTGATTGGCGACGATACCGACTGCTGTGCCGCCGAAACGGGCGAAACCGACAATCAGGTTCTTTGCGTATTCCTTGTGCACTTCGAGGAACTTGCCGTCATCGACTATGGCGTTGATGACCTGATACATATCGTATGGCTCGTTCGGACTGTCAGGAATAATTTCATTGAGGAAATCCTCCTTGCGCTCGATAGGGTCGTTCGTGGGAACGTATGGCGGCTCTTCCATATTGTTTTGGGGAAGATATCCCATAAGTTCACGGATCACAGCAATCGCATCCTCTTCGTTCTGCGTCGCGAAGTGTGCCACACCGCTCTTCGTGGCGTGAACTGAAGCGCCTCCGAGCTGCTCCTGAGTGACGTTCTCACCGAGAACCTGCTTAACGACTGCAGGGCCTGTCAAGAACATATAACTTGTGCCTTCAACCATAATGTTGAAGTCGGTAAGGGCAGGGGAATAGACTGCACCACCGGCGCAGGGGCCGAGGATGGCTGAAATCTGAGGCACCACGCCTGAAGCGAGAATGTTGCGTTCGAAGATTTCGGAATATCCGGCAAGGGCATTGACGCCTTCCTGAATACGGGCTCCGCCTGAATCGTTGAGACCGATGACGGGCGCGCCGTTCTTCATTGCCATATCCATAACCTTGCATATCTTCATTGCAAGAGTTTCGGAAAGAGAACCGCCGATAACGGTGAAATCCTGTGCAAATACATAAACCAGACGGCCTGCAATTGTTCCGTAGCCAGTGACTACACCGTCACCCAGATAGGATTTCTTTTCCATACCGAAGTTGGTGCAACGGTGGGTCACAAACATATCGAACTCCTCGAAGCTTCCTTCGTCAAGAAGCATATTGATTCGTTCGCGGGCTGTATATTTGCCTTTGGCGTGCTGGCTTTCAATGCCTTTCTCACCGCCACCCATTCGAGCTTTTTCTCTCAGTTCGATAAGCTCTTTTACTTTTTCGAGTTGTGTGCTCATTATCTTCTTCTGATTTAATTATTCACCTTTCATACAAAGTTCTGTAAGGACACCCATAGTAGATTTCGGATGAAGGAATGCTATCTTCAAACCTTCAGCCCCGGCGCGGGGAGCCTTGTCAATAGTACGAATCTCCTTGCTTTCAGCTTCTGCGAGGCAAGCGGCCACGTCATCGGTTGCGAAAGCGATGTGATGAATGCCTTCTCCGCGTTTCTCGATGAAACCGGCTATTGTGCTTTCGGGGCAGGTGGGTTCGAGCAATTCTATCTTGGTCTGGCCAATCTTGAAGAAAGCGGTCTTTACCTTCTGGTCTGCGACCTCTTCAATGTTGTAGCATTTGAGTCCGAGAACTTTCTCGTAATAGGGGATTGCCGTTTCAAGTGACTTTACAGCAATTCCAAGATGTTCAATGTGAGTAAGATTCATGATACTATCGAGTTATTGTATTGTTATTCGTCAAGGTTGTGATATACGTTCTGTACATCATCGTCATCTTCCAGTTTCTCAAGAAGTTTGTCAAGATCCTCCCGGTCGGCGGCCTCAAGATGTTTCATCTCACCGTTGGGGAAACGGTCGAAACCGGCAGACACGAGTTCGAAGCCTTTGTCCTCAATGAACTTCTGAATTGAGTTAAAGGCGGTGAAATCGCCGTAGATGTTGATTACTTCGGTCTCATTGCCGTCCTTGTCCTCAAGGACATCCGCAAACACCTCGTCAGCACCGTAATCGATAAGCTCGAGTTCAAGTTCTTCTATGTCGATGTCAGGAGTATTCTTAATCTTGAAGGTGCATTTGTGGTCGAACATGAAGGAGACACTTCCGCTTGTGCCGAGACTTCCGCCGAATTTGGTGAAATAGCTGCGGATATTGGCTACGGTACGGTTGGTATTGTCAGTGGCAGTCTCCACAAGAATTGCAACGCCGTGGGGGCCGTAACCTTCATATACAAGTTCCTTGTAATCGGCCTGATCCTTGTCAGTCGCCTTCTTTATTGCACGTTCGATATTCTCTTTGGGCATATTCTCGCTGCGGGCTGTCTGAAGCAGTGCACGCAGCCGGGGGTTGCCGGTAACGTCCGGACCGCCCTGCTTTACAGCAATAGTTATCTCCTTGCCGATTTTTGTGAAAGTTCTGGCCATGTGGCCCCAACGTTTGAACTTTCGCTCCTTGCGGAATTCAAATGCTCTTCCCATAAATTATTTGTTTTCGATGCGTGAAATATATTTCTGGATGTCATATCCCTCCATGGTGTTGGGATAGTTCTGCTCGATTGTCTTGTAGAATCCGAGGGCGGCGGCATTGTCACCGGCAGCTTCGGAAGCGATTCCGGCTTTCAGAAGGTAACCGGCGGCATACTGGCTGTCATCCTTTGCGGCAGCCTTCCTGTAGTATGCGACAGCCTCTTTCGTCTGTCCCAGATTGGATGCGGCATCTCCAAGACAACTCAAAGCTCTTGCAGCCATTACATCATCTTTTGTGGAGTATTTCTTGAGATATTCGACAGCTCCCTCATTGTCGCCCGTCTTCAGGCAGCAGATTCCTGCGTACAGATAGACGCTCTTTCCGGCCTTGCTGCCGTACTGTCCAGCGATATCCTTGAAACCGAGGATGTTTCCGTCTCCATTAAGGGCTTTTTCGTAATCACCTGCGCGGAACTGCTGCTCGGCGGTGAACATCTGAGCCTTGGCCTCTTCCTTTGCCGGGATGAGGTACCATTTGTTCAATGCGAGAAATCCGCATACCACTACAATAATGCCGAGAATGATTCCTTCGACGAGCTTTTCATTGTTTTTGAAAAATAATTCAACGCTCGATACGGTTGATACAACCTGTTCCTGCTGAGCTGAAGTTTGTTTCTTTTGTGCCATTTTATAATTGATTTTATTGTTTTCCAAACTATCTGGCAAAAGTAGTCAGAAAATATGGCATTCCCAAACAATTTAGTAAATTTGCCATATAATCTGTAAACATGTTTTTAACCAGAATCGTTCTTTCGGATTTCAAGAACATCGCTTCGGCGGACGTTGAATTCTCTCCCAAAATCAACTGCATTTCGGGAAGCAACGGCGCCGGCAAGACCAATCTTCTCGATGCTGTCTATTATCTTTCGATGACCAAGAGTTTCTTCTCCGCTTCGGACAGGTATGTGTGCAGATTCGGAAGCGATGAGGCTATCCTATGCGGTTTCTACAGGATGGATGACGGCAATGAGGAGAAAATCGCAGCAAGTGTAAAGAGAGCGGGGGAGAAGACTGTGAAGCGAGGTTCAAAAAATTATCAGCGGTTCAGTGAACACATAGGACTTCTACCTATTGTGATGATTTCTCCGGCTGACAGCACCCTTATCAACGAATCCGGGGAAAGCAGGCGTAAATACCTGAACTTCATCCTCTCGCAGACCGACAAAGGATATCTGCAGCATATACAGGCGTATAACCAACTGCTGGCCCAACGCAACAAACTCCTTAAATCAGAGATTTTGCAGAAGGATCTGCTTCAAGTGATTTCCGAGAGGATGGGACCGCATTCCGACTACGTCCATCAAGCCCGAACGGACCTTTGCAGGAATCTGACTCCTCTTGTTCAGGATTTCTATTCAAGGCTGGCACCGGAATCCGAGAAGGTGTCGATAGAGTACCGTTCCGATTTGAACGACAGTTCATTCTCCTCACGTCTTCACGAAGATGAAGAAAGGGAGAGGGTGTTGAAATATACACTGTCCGGAATCCAGAGAGATGACCTTGCGTTCATACTTGACGGGCATCCTATTCGCGAATGCGGCTCGCAGGGTCAGCAGAAGAGTTTCATTCTTGCATTGAAAATGGCTCAGTTCGTCTTCATCAAACACATCTACGGGCAGATACCAATATTGCTGCTTGATGACGTTTTTGACAAACTCGATATGTCGAGGGTGTCCAAACTTCTGGATGTTGTCTCTTCCATAGGGTTCGGACAGATTTTCGTAACGGATTGCAATAAGGTGAGACTTGACACCATTGCCGCCGAACTCGGGGCACCCTGTAGAAGTTTCTACGTGGAGAACGGGAACATCGCCGAATTATGAAAAGAGAGAACTCGAAACTTATTTCCGATGTCATCCTGGAATATATAAAGGAGGACCATCTGGAGGACGGATTGTTGAAAGTCAGAATCTATGATGCGTGGGATCTCCTTCTTTCGACCCTGATTTCCGGAGGGCTATCTTCATCAGACATCAGGAAACTGACGGTAAGCCGCTACTACAAAGACGGTATTCTGACCTGCAGACTCTCGTCATCGGTCATACGGAGCCAGCTGACATTCTGTGCCGGAGAATTGCCGGACAAATTGAATCAGCTTCTTCAGGGCTCTTTTGTGGACAAAGTTGTCCTGCGGTAAGCGGAGAAAGTCAGCGCTTTTTCCTGAAAATCCGGATAAAACGGGAAATTGTCCCCAGTACGGTTGCGGCCGTGGCCGCGACCCCCAATATTGTGTGGGAGTTTGAGATAAAGCCGGCTGCTTTCAAGACCGGGCGGGCAAGTCGATGCTCCTCAATGTCGGCATAATAAGAGGCCTTCTGTATATCGGCTTCAAGATTGTCGGATTTGATGTTGAAGGCCTTTGTGAAAAGTTTTCTAAAGGGTTTTTTGAAAAAGAAATCCCTGAATGTGAAAAAGACCGCCGCGAGGATTATAAGGGATGCCATTGTTATGACAGTTCCCCACGGAACTCCGAGAAGTCCGTTCAGCCACTCCATAATTGCTATGGAGAAGAGCAACAGCGCATTCAGGAGAAGAATCATTGCTATGAGTACGGCGGCAATGACAGACAGAGAGTCGGAAAGACCCTTTGCCGTCTGCAGTTTGCCTTCTTCTACCCGGTAATCAATATATCTTCTGAAGCCTGAAAAGATGCCGGGTCCCCCGGAGGAGGAGTCGTTCCTGATTTCAGACATAAAGATTATTTATCTATATCGTCTGTATCATTATTTTTATCGCAGCAGGAATTGAATTTATCCTTCAAGTCTGAAGAATATTTGTCAAACGCTTTCTTGCCTTCCTGAACGAGTTCTTCGCCCTGTTTTGTCATTGTGAGGAAAATGGCGGCTGCACCGATGACCGCACCGGTTACGAATGAAAAAAAGATAGATCCTTTAGACATGGTATCATTGATTTTAAAGTTCTTTTGCAAATATAATGAATTTCGTTGATGAATTCAACCTGTTTCCATTTCTTAAAGATTACTATCTTTGCCTTTGATTTGAAAATATGGCGAATGGTACTGGAGATTTTGTTGGATGCACTTAGAAACTCTGTCCTGATATCCGGGCTGGTGGTGGTTATGATGATGCTCATTGAGTCGATGAACATAGATTCAAGGGGCGATTTCTTCAAGGGAATGAGAAGGAGCCGGATAGGACAGATTGTGATATCGGCCTTTCTCGGGATTATTCCCGGATGTATGGGCGGTTTCGCCTCCGTCTCCCTTTATACCCACGGAATCATCAGTTTCGGCGCACTCGTCGCAATGACAATAGCCACTTCCGGGGATGAATCCTTCGTACTGCTGGCCACCGTGCCGGACAAGGCTTTATGGATATTTCTGATTCTGTTCGCCGTCTCCATTGCCGTCGGTCTGATTGTGGATTACATATACAAGCCGAAACGTGATGCCGGTATCTGTCAGCAGCAATACAGTCTCCACGAAGAAGACACGGATACAGAGAGAAAGGACAGGCACATCTCCTGGAAAAGGATTGCTATGTTCGTGGGGGTGACTCTTTTCATCGCCGCACTCTTGAGCGGGCATCTTGAACACGAACACGGAGAGGATGTAGCCGCGGGGCATATTCACGGGGGAATCAATCTCCTGAGCGAAGAGTGGATGAACTGGTTGTTCGGTGGTTTCAGCCTGATATTGCTTGGGGTCCTTATTTGGGGCAGCGACCACTTTATTGAGGAGCATCTCTGGCATCATATTGTCCTGAAACACCTTCCATCGGTTTTTCTATGGACATTCGGAATCCTGGTCCTGATAAATGCCGGTCTTGAATATCTGGACCTTGAAAGGTGGATAAGTGACAACACTCTCTGGATGATTGCCTTTGCCGCTCTGGTCGGCATAATCCCGGAATCAGGCCCTCATCTTATTTTCGTGACGCTGTACGCATCCGGACTTGCACCTCTGTCAGTCCTGCTGGCAAGCAGTATAAGTCAGGACGGGCACGCCTGTCTTCCCCTGATAGCAGAAAGCAAGAAGAGCTTTCTGTGGGTGAAGATAATCAACTGCACAGTAGCTCTTCTTGCAGGGTTTGTAACAATGTGGCTGTCCTAACTTCTGAATTGCCTGAACAATTCTTCGTTCTTTGCCCGGGCGTTGTCACCGTGCGTGGCGAAATAATATTTGATTTTCGGTTCGGTACCGGAAGGCCTCACCGTCACCTTGCACCCGTCCTCACTGAAGAACTGCAGGACGTTGGAGCAGGGAAGTCCGGTCTTCTCGGGGAAGGTGTAGTCGATGACTTTCACGACTTTCGAGCCCGCCAGTTCCTTTGGGGGATTGGCACGGTAATCCGCCATCATCGCAGCAATTTCCGCAAGTCCGTCCTTTCCTTTTCTGGTGACTGAAACGCCCTTCTCACAGTATAGACCGTATTCGGCGTATGTTTCCTGCAGATATTCATACAGAGACTTGCCTCTGTCAGCACACCAGGCGGCACACTCGCAAAGGAGTGAACAGGTTATGATACTGTCCTTGTCACGTACATATTCCCCGGCATTGAAGCCGTTGCTCTCTTCTCCGCCGCAGATGAAGTAAGTTTTACCCTCATTGGCGTGCATTACGCTTGCAATATTCTTGAAACCGGTGAGAACGTCATAAATTCTGACATTGTACTT
Source organism: Bacteroidales bacterium (assembly GCA_045617505.1). Classification (GTDB taxonomy): domain Bacteria; phylum Bacteroidota; class Bacteroidia; order Bacteroidales; family UBA932; genus Cacconaster. The sequence continues at coordinate 38,052 of JAZLIS010000116.1, forward strand.
GTTGCAGATGGCCGCCATAAGCTCGGTGGTTACAATTGTCTTGATGACATACTGCCTGCCGTCCAGACGACCTTCCTCAGCCCAGCGGGTGAGCATATAATTCGTAATCAGGGCGGCTGTTTGATTGCCGTTGAGAAGCACCAGAGAGCCGTCGCCTCCTCTGACAGCACATCCGACACGGTCTGCGTCAGGGTCTGTACCGAGAGCGATATCCGCACCGACCTTGTCCGCCAGTTCCATAACCATCTTCATTGCGGTAGGTTCCTCGGGATTCGGGGATACGACGGTAGGGAAGTTGCCGTCATTCACCTCCTGCTCGGCCACCTTGAAGACATTCTTGAAACCGATTCTCCCCAGAGCTTCGGGAACAAGCCTGACACCGGTCCCGTGCAGGGGAGTATAGGCTATCTTCAGGTCGCTGTGGCGCTTTATGGACTCGGGAGAGACCAGAGAAGTCAGCACGCTGCTGAGATATGCCTCATCCACTTCAGCCCCGATCATCTCGGGCACACCGTCCTCCTTGATGAGGATCTGGGAGGGGTCTGTAATCCTGTTCACCTCTTCAACGATATTCACGTCGTGAGGGGCGATAATCTGACCGCCGTCCTCCCAGAACACCTTGTATCCGTTGTATTCCTTGGGATTGTGGGATGCCGTCACCATAACGCCGCTGTTGCATTTATGGTATCGGATTGCAAAACTCAGTTCAGGTGTCGGCCTGATGCCGTCAAACAGATACACTTTGATGCCGTTTGCAATCAGAACCTTCGATGTAATCTCCGCAAAATAGCGGCTATTGTTCCTGCAATCGTATGAAATTACGACAGATATCTCTTTGTCTTTAAAGCATTGCTTGAGATAGTTTGCAAGTCCCTGAGTGGCCATTCCGACCGTATAGCGGTTCATTCTGTTGGTCCCGGCACCCATAATGCCTCTAAGCCCTCCTGTTCCAAATTCAAGGGTGCGGTAGAATGCGTCCTCAAGAACCTTGGGGTCGCCATCCATCATAGCCTTGACTTCACTCCGGGTCTGCTCGTCAAAACTCTCCTTCAACCAGGATTTTGCTACATCAAGATAATTTGACATAGGATGGATATTAGATCATCAGACAGGCAACCAGAGCGAGAATTGCGTAGAATTCAGGAAGGGCTGCGTAAATCATTGTATTGGTTCTTACATTGTGGCCCTGACTGATGCCGAGGATACCGTTGGCGCAGACCTGGCCCTGACGGATTGCAGAGAAGAGGCAGACAATACCTGCGGCGATTCCGACTCCGAAATAAATCAGGCCGGAAGCTTCCATTGCGGCTATATCTTTGGGCCAGAAGAGGAATGCTACGAATCCGTAAAGACCCTGGGTTGCGGGCATTGCGGAAAGAATCATATAACTTGAAGACATCTCCGGAGCGGTCTTCAACGCTCCTTCAGCGGTATTGGCGGCGATTGTTGTTCCGAGGCAGGAACCTATTCCTGCAAGGCACAGCACACAAGCCAAACCGACATAACCTAAAATAGTAGTTAACATTGCTTTTGTTATTTTATTGATTATTATTGAATTAATCAAGAGGATTATATTCCGTGCCTTTCCCTTCATATCCGCTGTTCTTGAAATACTCCACGAAAGTCAGACGGAGAGGGTGGACGAAAGCACCGAGGCAGCTCATCGCAAAATTCAGCGTATGGCCGAGGAGTGCAATGAGCAGGAACGGAATCCAATGCCAGGTCGGATTGTCACCCAAAGTCAT
>JAZLIS010000117.1:0-3738 GCA_045617505.1 Bacteroidales bacterium
ATTGGTAATTCTCATCAGATTCACATCAAGGGCGCATGGTTCAGCAGCCCTGCTCTCTATATGATGTTGATTGGACGGCCGGGATTGGGGAAGACTCCGCCTTTGAATTTTCTTTACAGGCCATTCTTAGAACGTGATGAAGAAGAGTATTACAAGTATTGTGAGGCTCTGAAAGAGTATGACCGACTCATATCCGGAAAGGAAGGGGCAAGTTTGGCGACTGCGCCCGAACTTGTGAAGACAGTCATAAGCGATTTTACACCGGAGGCTTTGCTGAAGGCTCACAAAAACAATTTGAGAGGAATATCTGTTGTTGTAGATGAAATAGCCGGGATGTTCAAATCGACAAACCGCTACAGCAGCAATAACATTCTGGTTGAAATGCTGTTGAGTGCATGGAGCGGCCAACCTCTAGACTCTATCAGAAAGTCGGAACGGGATCCTACTCATATCAGGTTGCCTTGTATCGGAATAATCGGGACAATCCAGACCAATCTTCTGCCGAATGTATTCTGTGAAGAGTATTTGGCGAACGGGCTATTGGACAGATTCATATTCGCCTATCCACAAGACAAGACCATATCTGAATGGAGCAATGGCCCTCAGCTCGTAAACATGCCTGACATAGCAGGCGAATGGAGATCAATAGTCAACAAAATCCTTGACTTGCCTTGCAACCTGGATGAAAGCGGCCGTAGTGTCAAACCTGTTATCCTTGAGATGTCCGATGATGCCCGAGATTACTTGTATGCCTGGCACAATAGGAATGTCAGGGAAATCAATTCCATAAAGAATGATCTTGATGTAGAGAGCAGAAAGATGAAATTGAGCAGTAATGCAAGTCGCATTGCCCTTGTCCTTCAGATTATGAGATGGGCATCGGGCGAGAGTCATAAGGATTATGTAGACATTGACTCAATCAGAGGTTCCATATCACTGATGGACTATTACGAGGATACCTATAGCCGTATTCAAGAGGCGATTAGTGAGAAATCTGCACAAAGCAGCACGGACTGGTTGATGGAGCTGGGTAATACGTTCTCCAGCAGAGACGCTGAGGAAGCGGCAGCATGTGCGGGTCTTTCAAGACGCTATGTCTACAAGACATTGGACAGACTGACTCAGGGTTCCAATCCAATCCTAGTCAAGTTGTCAAGGGGACAGTACGCAAAGACCAGTAACGCATGTAGTGCACCGTGCACTAGTGCACTAACGATTGAAAATAGCCTTCAGAATGATGGTTTAAGAACTGAATCTAAGGATGTTAACAATTGTACGTCATTAGTGCACTCGAAAGTGCATAGTGCACAAGTGCACGACAACAACCAACTGATAAAGAGTTATGGCTGATTACAGGTTCCATCTACAGAAGTATAAGCTGGGCAGTAAAATCAGTTGTCCGTCCTGTGGAAAAGCTCGCTGTTTTACCCGATACATTGACGATGAGGAAGAAATCAGTTTTCCTGATTCGGTGGGTATATGCGACCATATCAACAGCTGCGGCTACCATTATTCTCCAAAGGAGTATTTCCATGACCATCCGGAGGTACTACAAACGAGGACAGAAAGGGCTTTTATGCCGAATCGCCGACCTCTGGCTGCGAGGTCAATTCAGGATAACTCTTTTCTTCCCTCCTATATCCCTAAGGATGACATGATGAAAAGCCTGGCCCATTACGAAATGAATCCGCTTTTCAATTATCTGAAGAACGTTTTCAATAAGGATCAGACTATGGCCATCATGAAATTATATTGCATCGGGACTTCCCGGAAATGGGGCGGCGCGGCGGTATTCTGGCAAGTTGATATTGCCGGAAACGTCAGGACCGGGAAGATAATGCTTTATGATTCCAGTACCGGGCACCGGGTGAAAGAACCACACAGCTATGTCGGCTGGGCACATTCAGAATTGAAGTTGCAGGACTTCCACTTGAAACAATGCCTATTCGGGGAACACCTGCTGGCGATGAGTCCGTCTATGCCGGTTGGAATAGTCGAAAGTGAGAAGACGGCAATCATCTGTTCCTCTTTTGTTCCTGACATTCTGTGGCTGGCCACTGGCGGGATGAACGGATGCTTCAATGCCGATACTATGTCGGTCCTCAAAGACCGCAATGTGACACTGTTCCCTGATCTCGGAGCCTTTGAAATATGGAGTCAGAAAGCATCGATATTGTCCGGAATCTGCCAGCGGGTTGCAGTGTCTGATGTATTGGAGAAGAACGCTACTGATGAACAAAGAAGTCGCGGCCTTGACCTAGCGGATTTCTTTCTGGCAGAACCAACGAAACGCCAGATTCTCCAGTCAATGATTCAGAGATTTCCTGTATTGCAACAGCTAATAGATAACCTTGAACTGGAGCTCATAGAATGACATTTATGAAGGCACTGAATGGTGAATGAAGGGAAAGTGAAGGGGTTAAAAAAACCCCGAAACGCTATACAAGAAGTGCCGATGTCGAACATTTTGCTGTCGCTGCATGTCCTCTCATCGGCGTCTTGCTGATACTCGCAAGCTCGCATCGACAGAATTACAAACCACTAAACAAAATCAAAATGACAAGAAAGAAGAAGTCCATCAAAGATGATGGCAAAGCAAATAAAGTGACCAGAATGGGGTTCCGAGCCACGGAAAAAGAACGTCTGCTCATCTTCCAAAAATCCAGTGAGTGCGGCATCTCACAAAGTGAATATATCCGTGAACGTGCCCTGAACCACAGGCCGAAGGCACGTCTGACCGAGCGTGAGATTGAAGCATATATCAGCCTTGCCAATGCCAGGGCTGACCTGGTACATATCAAAAACGCTCTCAGCGGAAAGAGCCAGGAAGAATTGCTCAGATACTTCCGGGATCCACACTATATGCACAAATGGATTGAGGCTACCGACTACCTGATTCGCCGGTGGCAGGAGATTGAATCATATTTAGCAAAACAGCCATGATAGCAAAAGCAGAGACAATATCGCATGGTGGAATTTCCATCAATTACATTACCCGTCTCGGCATAGCTGAGATGGTGAAGCTGAACCATCTTCCCTCCGACATTGAAGTTCAGGCATTCTGGGCTCACATGAAAGCACACCAATTGCTTCATCTTGACAAGAGGGATAAAGGGCATCCTGTGAAGAATGATATGATTCGCATTGAGATTTCTCCGGAAAGAGATGACTCGAATAATTGGACTATCAGTGAATGGAGAGAATTGCTGGAGCAATTCGTAAGAGCCTTCGACTCTGCTGAAACGGACGAGAATGACCGCCGTTTCAGGAATCACAAATGCAGACTGGCAAATTCGCAATATCTTGCTACCCTGCATCGTGACAGCGACTCAGGCATTCTGCACATGCATCTTGATTGCAACAGAATAGATATGAACGGGGATCTCAATGATGACTACTTGCTTGGAGAACGGGCTGCGTATGCTGCAAACAAGGTCACCCACGAGCGAGGCTGGGTCCAAGCAGAGCAGCGAGCAGCTGAGAACAGGGCAAAAATCAGCAAAGACTGCATCGCTGTTCTCAAGGAAATGCCCCGCTTTGGTTGGGATGAATATGTCACCCAGCTCAAGGCGAAAGGATACGACCTGCGGTTGCATCGTGACTCTGAGGGAAACGTCCGGGGATATTCTGTCAGAATGGGCCACTCCATTTACAAATCTTCGGTGCTAGGGCATAGCAGGAACCTGCTTCCGTCAAAAATTGAGAACACCTGGGCCAGTCTGCATCCTCTGCCGTCAA
>JAZLIS010000118.1:0-5323 GCA_045617505.1 Bacteroidales bacterium
GCCGCAGCTGACCGATTTGATACCCTCGCACTGCACGGACGCTCCAGGCCGGAGTGACTGTGGACAACGGAGGCCCTGCACTGACCTTCGCACACCACTGACGGAAAATTTCGCCGTCAGGCGGGAATAATAAAAAGTCTCCAAATCCCCAATAGCACTATACCCAATACATATAACACGCACGCGCCTTTGTCTCAAATATTCATATATAGTGTGAACCTCAATAGGAATAAGACAACACCCGTGCTGCCACTGCGATTGGTTTCAGATACGATAACGACCAGCACTATCATCAACATCCACAACGGCAGCACGATGACCGGCGGCAGCCGGTAGTCGGCCTACCACGGGAGGGGCGGCCTTGGCGAAGGTGACAAAGTCACCGTAGCCGGCATCGCTGGGCGGGTGGGTATAGCCGCAGGCCACAAAGTGGCCGAGGCAGTGCGGAAAGCGGCAGCAAGTCTGTGGACTCAGACGCGCAGCGGCTGATGTCAACAGTCTTGCCCGATTGGAGCGAATTGAAAGGGTCGGTGGTAAGGACGCCACTTGTGGCGGACTTTCGACCGACACCTATTTCCTTGTTGGCAACGGAGCCGAAGGCGGAGTGGCCGTGGAGCCAGAAGCAGTCTTTCACGGCTGGCCTCAGGCCGGACGGGAATGTCTGCCGGGCGGAACTTGATGAAGTGGAAGTCGCGCAGGCGCGAAGTGCCGGAGCGGCTGGAACCAAGCCGACTGAACGGAGCGACAGCGGAGAGAAGTGGGCTTGACCGCTTTAATTCGTAAGAATGATTTGCTCAATCTTTTGTAATATCTTTGTATTGCTGACCGAATGCAAAATTCTTAAAATAATTGCAACCTTTTGAATCGCATTCCGGTCTAATGAATGAAACAAATTTAAATTCTCGAAATATGAACACTGTTTTAATGGTAAACACCGGATGGATGGAAGACGTTCTCGTGCCGATTTTTTTATGTGTAGTACTTCCTTGCGTTATCGTCTGGCTTACGTCCAAGACACGCAGACACGAACTAGACAGGAAAACAGAGCTGGCTCTGAAAGCTATCGAGAGCGGAGCACAGATTGACCCGAATTTCTTCTCGAAGGCAAAGCCTGCTAAGACCGTAAAGGAAAGAATCTTCGGCCGTCTTACTACGGGATGTACACTTTCCGCCCTGGGACTCGCACTTTTTTGCGTTGCATTATTCGGCAAGGACGCAATCACTTCTTCTTTTTATGTACCCCTCGGCGGCGGGATCCTATTACTGCTCGGAATCGCTTTTATCGTGACCTATTTCATCGGACGCAAGCAGTTTGCCGCTGAGATTGCTGCCGAAGAAGCGAAGATTGGCAAGGAATAAGTTCTGCCGATGACAAGAGAAGAGTTCACTTCCCATCTGCGTGACGTGCAGGAGCCCCTGAGGAGGTTCCTGCTGTCGCTATGCGAAGGTGACTCTTTCACTGCTGACGACATAGCCCAGGATGCTTGCGTGAAGGCCTACCTTGCCATTGACAAATTCCGCGGCGAATCCCGTTTCTCCACTTGGATTTTCAGGATAGCATACAATAGCTGGTGCAATCGGAAGTATGAAAGAAGGGCTGACAGTCTCGAAAACCTGAATTTCGCAAGCATACCGGATGAAAGCGGAGCGGATGACACATTCAGATACCAGGCCCTCTACCAGGCAATATCTTCTCTCAAGCCAAGCGAAAAAGCCGCAATCCTGCTCTTCTATATGGAAGACAAGAGCATTAAGGAGATTTCCTCCATTATGGATATTCCTACGGGTACGGTAAAGTCGCTCCTCTCCCGTGGGCGCGCAAACCTCAAAATTAAAATCGGATGACAATGAATGACAACACCATCAGAGACTTTTTCCATCAGAACAGGCCAGCCACGACTGATGAAGGGACATATCTTGCAGAACTGAAATCCCGTCTCGATGCCATAGAGGAAATCAAGCGGATTCACGATATTGAAATCGCCCGTTGCCGTCGCAGAGCCATCGTGGCTTCTGTTTGTGGGATTGCCATTGGGGCTGCCGTAATGGCTTTCATCATATTGCAACCAGTCGCAGCCCCAAAATTGAATACAGCAATCATAGCGTCTGTATTATCTTTCGTCGCCCAATGGAAATCATTCATTTTTACAGGTATCGCAATTTCTGCGCTGGTTCTTGGTTTGATACCCTGGGGCAAGTCAAAAACTCATAATTCCCTTATCTGACAGTTATCTGTTCAGATTTGATTCTGCATTCTTTTAGCCGGTGGCCGTGGAGCCCGAAGCAGTCTTTCACGGCTGGCGGTCAGCCAGACGGGAATGTCTGCCGGGCGGAACTCGATGAAGTGGAAGTCGCGCAGGCGCAACGTGCCGGAGCGGCTGGAACCAAGCCTTTCTGACGGAGCTTCAGCGGAGGAAGAAGGGCTTGACCGCTTTGTAATGAACAAATCGTTACTTCAACGAAATCTTCATAGGTTTGAAGGACTTATCTTTTACAAAGAGAGACGGATATTTATTAATCCTTGCATTGACTTGAGATGTATCAACCGGTTGGTTATCGTAGCGTTTGTATGTGCCGAGTTCATTAACCTTTACAGTTATTTCTGCAACCGTCAATGGTGTACCTGCTTTTTTTAAAACCTCCGAGATTACCTCATGAAGATCGGGACCTGTGAAGAATGGTTGGATTGCAATTTCGGGTGTTGGAGGTATTGTTGAAATTGTCGGATACTTATCCTCAATCACTTTTACGAAACGGTCAGCCATCCTCCGCACTTGTTCTGGCTGCATAGGATCAATTGAGATAATCTTACTATTCTGCCATAATTGAGCAATTTCACCGATAGATTTACCTTCCAATTGCTGTTCAACCTCTTTATAATTTTTCCTCCCCGAAAAATACCATGTCCATACGATATAGATGATAATTGGAATGATAAAAATGTATAGGAATGGGAAGAATGCTCCCAGTATGAGAGCCAAAAGGATAGCGGTAAGGCTTGGTACTCTGTTATTCATTGATATGATTTTGGTATGGGTGAACTAAATACTGGAGAGCTCTTTCAACTATATGATTATCTGCTTGCTTCCACAAAAATAATCATTTATTGCGATATGCCTATAATAAGCCGTTCCATTTCCTGCAATGCCGGCAAATGACCTTCACCACAGTTATATGCCAGATGATTGGGATATCCCTTGTACTCATCCTCAAGCTGGAATCCCATCTTCTTGAAGTGGAACGCCTCTGCAACTGTCCTGCTGCGATTATTGCCGAAGGAACAGTGAAGGATAACCTTTTCTCCGGCAGCATCGGCCTTCATCAATTCACGCACAGCTGCCAGAATGTTCTCCAGTCCCATATCCGGGCCTTCCTCTACCAAGGGGAAATGATACCAACGGATTCCCTTTGCCTCTATCGCTTTGAGCACATCCTTCGGGTATTCGTGGCCGGAGACATTGATGAGAACCTGAACGCCTCCGAATATCCAGGGATTGTTCAGGTCTGCGATTGTCGGGAACGGACGGACAGTGAGATTTGAGAAGGAGTAGGTTTTCATTACTTTGTCAAACTATTTCTTCCAGAACTGCTGCTGACATTCGCAGCAGGCCCATTGCGGATCTCCTTCCATATGGATAAGGCATCCCCCGAGAACAACTTCCTTACGGTCAGCCATCTCGAACAGTTCGGGACCGGGTTCCCCATAGACTATTTTGACTACTTTGCCTCCGCATTTGGGGCATTTGCAGGGTTTTCTGTTTACTATTATCGGTTTCATCTGTATGTCTCCTTTATTTTTTCTTTTTGGTGAATAAAGCACAAGGTGGTACGACCAGCCGTCCAATTGGTCGCGGTCTGTTCCGTTTATCCAGAATCGGTTATCAAGCACTGCCTTTACCATCTTTCCCTCCTTATGCGCTTTACGCAATGCCTTTCTCACGGTGCGCGGTTCCAAAGTTGCATCGTAGCTGGGAATGCACATAAACACGAGTCGGTCTATCATCTTCCGTTCCGTCTTCGTCAGTGCTGTTTCCCGTTTGCCGTATGCAATGGCAAAACTTGAGAACAGGTAATCTTCCCGCTGAATGTCGTAGCCCATCCTATGCTTTTTTCAGTTCCCAAACGACATTTACATCATCACTGAACACGAGGTCTTCTGGAGTAATGTCAAGGCTGTCAGAAGTGCTGGCCATAGCCTCTTTGTTGGAGTGGATATTGCGGGCCTGGGAATAGATGTGAATATCCTGACGTTCGTATTGAATCTCTGAAACATCTCCCAGTTCGCACCCTGCCGCAGCTGCCATAATGGAAGCTTTTTCAGTCGCATCCTTCACTGCGCGTTCAAGCATCTTGAGTTGAGTCGGTCGGGGATCCTGAACCGTGTATCCGATATTGATCTGGGCACCGGATATGAACTTGCCGACACCGCGAACAAGGTTGTTGACCATCACATTGTCAATGCCGATGTCAATTTTCAAAATCATCGTGAGGTCATAACCCTGATTGATTTCGCCAATATAGTGGTCATCGTCATCATACTGTGATACCTTGTGGTCCGAAATGTCAAGTCTTATTGTCTTGCACAATTTTCCGGAGAGTTTGTTGTATTCCAGAATCTTCACCATCCAGGAGCTGCTTTCCTTGGCTTTCTGGTAAGCCTGCTCATAGGTGTCAAAGACTCCTTCAACCCTGACTTCGATGCGGGTGACATCCGGCACGACGTGAATGCTGCCTCGGCCTGTTACACTGATTTTGCTCATATTCGATATTTGTTTATTCTCTGTTTCCACGGTTTTTCTTTACGTAGACTATAACCTCCACCTGCTCCTCCGGATGGGCGTCCGGTGTAATTCTCTGGACGCGGACTTCGTACATATCATTCCAGCCCATATCGAGGAACTTGCTGATGTCGTGGTTCTCTCCGCGGGGGATGAATCCAAGTTTCAGGTCATTGTAGTAGATGGCTACTGCATAGGGGTCGAACTTGTTGTCAGCTTCTCTTTCGAACTGAAGCTTTGTACCGATCTTGAGGTTCTCGAATGCCTCGCATCCGTCCCAATAGCCGAAACCTGCAACGTGAAAGTTTGCCAGATGAACTCTTTTGATTTTTCTTTCCATAATTCTTTAGCTTTTGATTACGGTACAAAATAAATACGAGAGTGTCCCAAATCGTGGGACAGTTGAGAAATTATAGAGAAATTTCTTCGTAAAGCCCAGCGGCTTTTTCGTGCTGCCGCTTGATTTCATCGGCCAGCCACTGCGGTTCCATCACCTGAATGAGCGGACCACGGGAGAGCAGAGGGCTGAAGAAGTCGGCGGTAGG
>JAZLIS010000119.1:0-8871 GCA_045617505.1 Bacteroidales bacterium
CGACCCTTGGGCCGGTTCATATTACATCGAGAGCCTGACGAACGACCTCGCTCACCGCGCTTGGGAGCATATCGAGGAAGTGGAGAAGCTCGGCGGTATGGCAAAGGCAATCGAGACGGGAATTCCCAAACTCCGTATTGAGGAGGCCGCCGCACGCAAGCAGGCTCGCATCGACTCTGGAGCGGACAAGATTATCGGTATCAACGAATACCGTCTTGACCACGAGGATCCCATCGAAATTCTCGACGTGGACAATACTAAGGTCCGTGAGAGCCAGATTGCACGTCTGAAGGAACTCCGCGCACATCGCGACGAGGCTGCCGTCAAGGCCGCTCTTGCAGCCATCACCAAGGCTGTCGAGACCAAGTCCGGCAATCTGCTCGAACTCGCAGTTGAGGCCGCCAAGGTAAGGGCTACTCTCGGCGAGATTTCAGATGCCTGCGAAAAAGTAGTTGGACGTTATAAAGCAGTTATCCGTATGAATACAGGTGTTTACTCTTCAGAGGTGAAGAATGACTCAAGCTTTGAGGCAGCGAAGAAGATGGTGGCTGAATTTGCCGCCAAGGAAGGCCGCCAGCCCCGAATAATGATTGCGAAACTTGGCCAGGACGGTCACGACCGTGGAGCAAAGGTTGTCGCCACCGGTTATGCGGACTGCGGTTTCGACGTGGATATGGGTCCTCTGTTTCAGACTCCGGAAGAGGCTGCACGGCAGGCTGTTGAGAATGACGTTCACGTGGTGGGTGTCTCATCCCTCGCCGCCGGTCACAAGACTCTCGTTCCCCAGATTATCGCCGAGCTGAAGAAACTCGGCCGTGAGGATATCCTCGTTGTCGTGGGCGGTGTGATTCCTGCTCAGGATTACGACGAGCTCTATCGCGACGGTGCCGTTGCCATCTTCGGTCCCGGTACTCCGATTGCCACGGCTGCAATCAAGATTATGGAGCTTCTCAACCAGAAGTTTGAGGACTAATGAAGTGACGGGTCGGGTACTGTCCCGGCTTGCAGATATGATCCGGTGCAATGGACTCTCTCCGATGCACCGGATTTGTGAGTAAAAACGGCAACAGAAAATTTGATAATGGACACGAAAGAGATACAGGAGATATGTCGCAGGATTCGTGACAGCAGGCCTCTGGTCCACAATATCACGAACTACGTGGCGATGAATTTCAGCGCCAACGCGCTCCTTGCAATCGGCGCCTCCCCACTTATGAGTTCGGAGCCCGATGAGATGGAAGAGATTGTGGCGAGGGCTTCGTCGCTTGTGGTCAACATAGGTTGTCTGGACAAGGAGCAGATGAAGGCGGCACTCTCCGCCGTGGCGGCAGCCGACAGATGCGGCGTTCCCTGGGCTCTGGACCCTGCAGGAGTCGGAGTCAGCCGGATGCGGAAGGACTTTGTTCGCAAACTGGTCTCCCGTTGCATACCTGCAGCAATCCGTGGCAATGCCTCGGAAATTCTGACTCTTTGCGGAACCGTATGTGATGCCTCAGGCGTGGATTCTGTTGTTTCGAGCGGCGATGCCGTGGAGGAGGCGAAGTCTCTTGCGGCAACTCTTGGGACGATTGTGGTGGTCAGCGGAGAGGTGGATTACGTGACGGACGGGGACAGGGTGGAGCAGATAACGGGAGGTTCACCCCTAATGGCCGATGTCACGGCGATGGGATGCTCCTGCACTGCTGTGGTGGGGGCGGCTTTGGCAGTTGAAGAGGATGCTTTTACTGCCGTATGTTCGGCAATGAGACTGATGGCCCTTGCCGGAAGTTCTGTCGGAGAACGGTTTTCCGCACCGGGCTCTTTTGCCTCGGGGTTCATCGACGCACTTTTTGAAATTTCCAACGGATGAATGCGCAGGATTTGAGGGTGTATCTGGTGACGGACCGTCTTGCCGCAAAGGGCAGAGATGCAAAGAGTGTCATTGCCGCCGCACTGAAAGGTGGGGTGACGATGATACAGGTCCGTGAAAAGGAGGCCTCGGCACGCGAATTCATCGCATTTGCGAAGGTTGTGAAGGAACTGGCCGCACCATACGGAGTCCCTGTCATCATCAACGACAGAGTCGATGTCGCGGTTGCCATAAGGGCTGATGGCGTCCATCTCGGGCAGAGCGACATCCCCTGTGAAGTGGCCCGCAAAATGGTCGGCAGGGAGAGAATAATAGGCCTTTCGGTGGAGGCTCTCTCCCAGATACCTCCTGCCAACTCCTTGGATGTGGACTACATAGGCGTTTCCCCGGTATTCGCGACACCTACAAAGAGAGATACGGCGGCGCCTTTCGGACTGGAAGGCCTTTCACGGGCAGTCCAACTCTCCGGACATCCGGTCGTGGCCATAGGCGGGGTCAACGTTGAAACTGCACCCACGATTCTGGCCTGCGGAGTGGACGGTCTGGCCGTTGTAAGTGCAATAATGGGGGCGGACAATCCGAAGTCCGCAGCGCACGACTTGATGAAATTATGGGGGAATTCGAACTTATAGAAAAGATAAGGTCCTCGTTCTCCGTTCCGGACGGTATTACCGGAATAGGGGATGACTGTGCCGTGATTCCGCAGAAAGGGGGTATGGACACTCTTGTCAGTACGGATATGCTTGTGGAGGGAGTTCATTTCCTTGCGGACGACATCGCTCCTGCGGATTTGGGCTGGAAATCGGCGGCCGTGAACATCAGCGACATAGCGGCAATGGGAGGCAGGCCTGTCTCCACATATCTCTCCATTGCCCTGCCCCGCAATGTAGGGCAGGAGTGGGTGATGCGGTTCATAGAGGGCTACCGCAGCGTTTCCGAAATGTTCGGAGTCCCTCTTCTGGGCGGGGACACGTGCAGTTCTCCGGACAGGCTCTGTATCAGCGTCACTGTCCTCGGCGAGTGCGCTCACGGAAGCGCAATTCTCCGTAGCGGGGCAAGGCCCGGTGATTTGATTTGCGTCACAGGCTCTTTGGGGGACAGTGCCGCCGGACTCCGTGTGATAATGGAGGAAAAACCTCGTACCGGTGCGGCCGGCCGTCTTGTGAAGTCGCATTATCGTCCCCTGCCCAAGGTGCGCGAAGGACTTGCCCTTGCTTCATCGGGAACGGTGACCTCGATGTTGGACGTTTCGGACGGGGTAGGCTCCGATATCCGGCATATTATGGAAGAGTCCGGCGTGGGGGCGGAAATCCATACGGACAGGCTTCCATTGTCGGAGGAGTTGCTGAAAGCCTGTTCCCTTTTCGGCTGGGACCCGGTCTCCCTTGCGCTTGAGGGAGGGGAGGACTACGAGCTTCTTTTCACCTGCCGCAAAGGGGTTGAAATGCCTGTCCCTCATACCGTCATAGGTGAGATAACGGATTCCGGACTCCTCGAATGGAAAGGGACGGACAGGGATTTTATGGGCTTCAGACATTTTTGAGAGATTGGCTTTTCGTGAAAAAGTGTTAACTTCACAACGGATATTGATGAATCGTGGGCTATGATGACATCGTTTAAGTATTTCACACCGTCACAGACAATACAGAAATCGTATTTACGGCTCGGAATTGAGAAGAATTCATTCATCAATTTCAGAGAGAAATTGTCAGAACTGCTGAAAACGCTTGATTCGAATGACAGAGAGGAAACGAATAAGGGGCGTGTAAAGACGTTTCTTGAACAGACGTTTTGGCCTGGTAAGGATTACGAGGTGAATGGAGGTGCTCAGGATTTGTGGATAAAAGACAGGAGTATCGGAAGGAATGTGGTATTGTTTGAGTTTAAGAAAGTTGGCGATAGTGGGATGCCCACTATCGGAAAACTCAATCGCAAGGGATTGCACGAATTGGTCCTTTATTACATAATCGAAGAGATAGAGAATGCAAATACCAGCTTAAAACATCTCATCATTACAGATGGCTATCAATATTTTGTTTTTGAGAAGAGTCTGTTTTGGGATTTGTTTGGCAGCGACAAGGCTTTTGTCAAGGAAGTGCTCCACTCAGAACACACTTCGGATGAGAAGCGGAAATACATTTATGACCGGATTATCAAGCCGAAGGTGGAAAAGGTTGAGGGCAAGTTGAAATTCACTTATTTTGATTTGAAGAGTGTCGCGGAGCATCTTGAAGAAGATAAGATATTTAAGAACTCCAAATTTAGAGCAATCTATAAGTTATTCACTCCTATTCACTTGCAGAAACTTTCGTTTCAGCAGGATCATAATACGCTGAACAAGAATTTCTATACGGAACTTCTTTATATTATGGGATTGGAAGAACGAGGTGAAAAGCACAGGATTCAGCGTCTTAAAGAAAATGAACGTCAGCCATATTCCCTTATGGAACAGGTTTATACACTTCTGGATGACTATGATGTGAGCGAAGATACAAAAGGGGAAGAGTCGGCAAATGAACGTTTTGAGGCAGCTCTCGGTCTGGTCATTGTGTGGATTAACCGGACGTTGTTCATGAAGTTGCTTGAATCACAACTCATTTCCTTTAATCCAAAGGAAAGGGACAAGTATGCATTCTTCCGAAAGTTGACGGACTTTCCGATTATGCATTATCTCTTTTGCAAGGTTATGGCTATCCCGGAGAAAAATCGTGATGCCGAAATGAGGGAAAAGTTTGAAAACGTGCCATATCTCAATAGCTCCCTCTTTGAGTTGAGTGGGATAGAGAAGAAATATTTTCCTATCAGTGCTCTGTGCAATGGAGAAGTGAAAATAATGAAAAATACGGCATTGAAGGATGACAGTGGCAGAGTCAGGAGGGGTCAAATGCGCATCCTGGACTATCTCAACAGATTTCTTGATAGTTATGATTTTGGTACTGGTGCCGTTGAGAGTGGAAAGACACTGATAAATGCATCTGTCCTTGGGCTTATCTTTGAGAAAATCAATGGATACAAGGATGGTTCGTTCTTCACGCCCGGTTATGTCACGTCATATATTTGCCATGAGGTGATAAGGCGCTGTGTAGTGGATAAGTTCAATGAAACATTCAATACGGAATACAAGACATTTTCTGAAATTTCAGACGGCTGGACAGGTTATACGGACAAGGTAAGCCGAAGTCTGTTGAACAAGGCAATCAATAATTTGCGAATTTGCGATCCTGCGGTTGGAAGTGGCCATTTCATTGTGTCTGCTCTCAATGAACTGGTGAGTATCAAGCGGGAACTGAATATTCTTCAGTTTGCAGATGGGAAACGTTTCCCTTACAATCTCACCATAGAGGATGATGAACTCATTGTTTCCGATGAAGATGGTGAAGAGTTCCGCTATAATCCTTCAAATCCTGAAAGCCAGAAGATTCAGGAAACGCTGTTTGAAGAGAAACGAACCATAATAGAAAACTGTCTGTTTGGCGTTGATATCAATCCAAATAGTGTGGAAATTTGTCAGTTGCGATTATGGATTGAGCTTTTGAAGAACGCATATTATATCAAGACTGAAGAAGGCAGACGCCGGTTGCAGACATTGCCCAATATTGATATCAACATCAAGTGCGGCAACTCTATTGTTATGAAATATGACCTTGATACACCAATCGGTCAGGTATTGAGAGGCTCCAACTTATCTATCGCCCAGTATCGGAGTAATGTGGGCATATACAAAAATTGTCCGTCGAAAGAGAATAAGCGTAGAGTTGAAGCAGACATTCTTTCAATCAAGAGCAAGTTGGACGAAGGCTATGACAAGGACAGCGCTGATTACAAGATGTTGGTGAAAGTCAGTGCCAATATCCTTCAAAAGGGTTCATCTTTGTTTCCGGATGACAATGACAGCAAATCATTGACAGAATTGCGAAAAAAGCAGGAGAGGCTTTGTGCCAGATTGGAGGAGCATCGCACACGACATCGTCAACTTGAATCTTTTGAGTGGCGATATGAGTTTCCGGAAATTCTTTCTGACAAGGGCGATTTTGTCGGTTTTGATTGCATAATCGGAAATCCGCCGTATGGAATTTCAATGTCGGAAACATATAGAAAGACGGTAGAAGGTAAATTAAAACATGCTCCGGATTATGAGATTTACTATTATTTCATAGAAATTGGGTATCACCTTTTGAAGAGGCAAGGATATTTGGGCTATATTATCCCGAATATGTGGTTGATGAATGTCGGTGCCTTGCCATATAGAAAGGCATTGCTTGATGCGTGGTCGATTGTTGAGTTAATTGATTGTACATCTTTCCAGATATTTGAGTCAGCAACAGTAAGAAACAGTATCGTTACTTTGCAAAAAACGACTGACAATGGTGGAATAACGTGGTATCGCAGTAGCAGAGATCTGTCAGATACTACCCTCGAAGGGAAGAAATCAATGGGGAGGGATTACTTTCAGGAAATAGTCTCACGACCACGTATTCCAATGGAGAACGATGTTTTAACAAAAGATTTTGCGAAAAATTGGCATGCGGCACTCACACTTGATAAAGACGAGAATAAAATTGTCGGTAAGTTGCTGTCATCTCCCAGTTTGCTGTCTGATTATTTTGACGTGACACAAGGATATATTCCTTATCGCGAAAAAGATCTCATAAAAAAATACGGGAAGGAGGAGGGAATGCGGATTAAAGAGTTCTCTTTATGGCATTCGAACAAAAAAATCGATAATGACTATTACATTGAAGTGCATGGTGAAGATATTTCCAAGTACTTCTGTAAACCGTCAGAGACATACGTAAAATATGGCAGGCACGTTGGAACATACGTAGATATGAAATATTTTTCGGGGCCCCGTCTGCTCGTTCAAGAAGTGTTGAATCCGTTGACGGCTTGTCTTGTAGAGGAGACATTTGTGAACAAACCTGATATAATTGATATTATCAGAAAGGAAAGTAATGATACGTTTTCATTGGAGGTACTTTGGGCAATTTTGAATAGCAGGATAGCAAACTACTTTGCTATCAAGTTTGCACCAAAGGCAGACAAGGGCGCCTTCCCCAAAATTCTCATTACTGATATTCGAAATTTTCCCCTTCCTGAAAGAAATGTCGGAAATGAAGGCATATTTATGAGGATAGAAGATTTGGTTAGGGAGATAATGAACCAATTGCGGAACCGATCGGACGGCTTGTCTGCCGTGGAAGCGTTGGAATGGGAAATTGATTATTGGATATTCAATCTATACGGTGTCATTGAAGATGCCGATATTGTCGAGAAAGGGTTTATGAATCGAAATCCTTCCCGAAAGGAAGAATAGCCCTGTAGAGATGAAAAGATATCCAAGAGTTTTGACAATTGCCGGCAGTGATTCAGGAGGCGGTGCAGGTATTCAGGCTGACATCAAGACAATCAGCGCTACAAGCAGTTATGCCGCAAGTGCGGTGACAGCGGTCACTGTGCAGAATACCTTGGGAGTCAAGGCAGTGCATAATATTCCTCCCGAGATTGTCCTCGGGCAGATTGAGGCTGTTCTTGGAGATATCGGGGCCGATGCCGTCAAGATAGGAATGCTCGGCACGGCTGTCAACGTTGAGGCCGTGTGCGAGGCTCTTCGCCGGTTTTCCGTAAAGAAGATTGTACTTGACCCGGTGATGGTCGCCACTTCAGGTGACAGCCTCATAGAAAAGTCCGCCGTGGAACAGCTTGTCGGGAGGCTGGCGCCTCTTGCAACCGTCATTACTCCGAATATTCCCGAGGCTGAGGCGATTCTGGGGGAGAAACTCCGTTCCCGGGATGACCTGCCCCGTTTTGCACGAAGCATTTCGGAAAAGATTTCGGATCCGAAGTCCCACAGGGTCTCTGTCTATATGAAGGCCGGGCATCTGGATGAAGAGGTGCTTACAGACATATTCTACAATGCGGAGGAGGACCGGTTCATCGAACTTTCATCGCCTTTTGTCCAGACTGCCAACACCCACGGCACGGGCTGCACTCTCTCCTCGGCCATCGCATCTTATCTTGCTCAAGGCTACGGGCTTGACGAGGCGGCCCGTCTTTCCAAGGAGTATCTGACCGGGGCCCTGGTGTCCGGCGCCGGCTACAAAATCGGCCACGGCCACGGCCCCGTCAATCATTTTTGGATCTTGCCGGAGGGCTGAAGCCATTACTTAGCATCCGTGTCAGTCAATGGGAGAGTTTCCGCGCCTGAAAGTTGCGCAATACGCGAGTCACTCGCGTTTTGCGTAACTTTGGCGATGGCCATCCCTCATCGAAAACCGGGGATAGCCATCGAAAACGTATTCACGTACCTTTTCTTTTGTAATGGGAATTGAGTATATTCGTCAAGTCATTCCTAAAAAAAATTCACTATGGAAAACACACTTTACAAAAACAGTCTCATCAGGGCGGCGGTTGCACTTCTTATAGGTATCTTTCTGGTTGTGTGCCCCGGTTTTGTGGCAGGCAGTCTCGTGGCTGTCATAGGCGCAGTCATTCTGCTGGCAGGCATCGCTTCCGTTGTGCGGTTCTTCCGTATCAGGAAGGATATGTCCCTTGTATCAGGCATTGTCGGGGTTATTGCCGGCCTTGTGCTGCTTTTCAGGCCGGATTTCGTTCTGGCTTACGTGATGATTGTCCTTGCGTTGGTTCTCTTCATATTTGCCGTTGAGGAGATAGTCAGGCTGGCAAGGATGAAAGCCGGGTGGCCTTTCTTTGTCCTGCCTGTTGCCCTGGCTGTATTGGGCATTATAATTATCTGTCAGCCTGTGGAGTCTATGAAATTTGCGGTGACACTTTTCGGCGCCGCCATAATAGTCTATGCCGTCTCCGAGTTTGTCACAGCAAATAAAATCAGGAAATTTTACTCTTAATCTGTAAAATTTTTCACTTTTTTTTGTGAATTAAAAAAATGTCCTTACATTTGCAGCCCGCTTCGGGAAGGAGCGGCAGTTCATTGAAAGAATGGAAAACGAAAAGTACAAGCAAGTACCGATTTTAACACGATTAAAATCAGAAGAGCGAAGCGT
>JAZLIS010000120.1:0-3029 GCA_045617505.1 Bacteroidales bacterium
AGTACAGCATCAACAGTTTTTGCAATATTCCTGCTGAGCTCAAACATACGCTGTTTGAACTGTATATGTTCCGCCGGGCTTTTGTTCCAGGATTCCTGCTCCTGACCAGGCTGATCATAGCTGTTCGGCAGTGTGATTTCATTTCCGTCTTTTTCAAGCAGCTCTTTAATCGGGGCTATTTCACCGTAGAACGCTTTACTGCATATCATCCATATTTTCATACCGGCGTCGAGTAGACTTTCTCGACTATGTCACCTCTCTT
The DNA here is from genome assembly GCA_045617505.1 of Bacteroidales bacterium. Classification (GTDB taxonomy): domain Bacteria; phylum Bacteroidota; class Bacteroidia; order Bacteroidales; family UBA932; genus Cacconaster. Next base: position 263 of record JAZLIS010000120.1, read on the forward strand.
TAACCCAATGTTTCGTTTGAGTGAGAGGTCTAGTCTTACAGCCCCTCACGGAACCGGACTTGCAGATTTCCCGCATCCGGCTCTTCAGTAGAACTTTCGCTGTCAGTAAGCTTTTGTCAGCCTTACATGTGGATATTCAAGGGGGTGTATCTTCATTATCTCCTTGAATTTCTCCCACGTCAGCCAACATGTTTGGTCACGTCTTCTTTTTGACTGGTATAGCTCCCATTTTACATACGAGTAGAATTTCTTTAGGCTTATCCAGTTTCCGTAGATGCCATAGTAGTTATAGTGACCGATTAGCACCTTGTTCATGCTTTTAATGGTGTCCGGAATGCTGTCGTGCATATGTTCCCACAGCCATTTCCTTACCGCTTGTCTTTTCTGAACAAGTTTCTTCTTGCTTGTCCTGTGGACTACGCAGTATTTCCCCCAATGACTTTTGCCGTTGATGTGGGTAAATCCGAGGAAATCAAATGTATCCTTGTTTCCTTTGTATCTGCCAAACGGCAGTATTCGGCTCTTGTCATCTGCTATCTCAAGGCCGAATTTCCTCAGCCTCTCAACCAGCTTCGAGTAGAACTTCTGCGCTTCCTCCTCGTATTGGAACAGACAGACAAAGTCATCCGCATATCTCACCAGATACATTTCACCTCTGTATTCTCTGGCTTTGACATAGTCGAACCAGACATCCAGTACGTAGTGCAGATATACGTTTGCCAGCACGGGACTGATTAGCCCTCCTTGTACTGTTCCTTTGTCCGTGGCAAGTTTCTTCCCTTCTTCCATCACTCCACCAATGAGGAATCTCTTGATGTAGCGGATGAAGTTCTTATCTGCGATGTCGTGTTCGAGAAATTTTATCATCCACTCGTGGTCAATGTTATCAAAGAATCCTTTGATGTCGGCATCAACAATGTAGTTGACCTTGTCTGCCATGATGTATTTGTTCACAAGTTGTATGGCATCGTGGCAACTTCTGTTGGGTCGAAATCCGAATGAGAATTCCTTGAACTTGGGTTCATAGATGGCTTCCAGAATTTCCTTGAACACCCCTTGCACCACCTTGTCCTCGAAGGATGGTATGCCGAGTCCTCGTAGTTTACCATTTGCTTTGGGTATATATGCTCTTCGCACTGGGTACGGCTTGTATGAGAACGCTTTCATCCTGTTTACAAGGTTTCTGAGTTTCTCTTCAAGATTTTCACCGTACTGTTCTTTGGTAACTTCGTCGACTCCTACTGCTTTCTTCCTTGGCTGTCTTGCGTATGATTCTGCCAAGGTCTTCTCGTTTACGTACCGCATCAAGGATTGAACCTTGCTGTGCTCCGCTGCGAGTTTCGCTATTTCTGCTTTCTCTTTTTCCATCATTTTTCTGGTCTCCAGTGCCTTGATGTTTTGTCTGCAGAAGCTTTCTACTGTCCGCCCCTTCCCTCCAGCGTCATTACTGCTTTCTTCGGTACTACTGGCGGATCCGACTCCTCAATGACCTTCGTTTGTGCTCACCATTGCATTGGCCGACACTCACTACTGCAGTTTATTGCAGAGTCATCCAGGTCTCCCAGGTATGCTGAACATAGCGTTGTCAGGTATGCCGTGCTCTAGGACTCCGACACGTTTTCGCAGTCTCGCTTTAACGACTGCTCCTTGTTGGTGACCGTTGGAGGTACACAACCACCCCGTGTAATCGATTCTATAACGGAGCTCAATAACTTCACGCTTTCGCATTACGGCGTCCCTGCTCTCTGTCCTACGCTTAAACGTCATTGTTGGCCTTTGACGCTCCAAGGACTCGATAACAGCGGTTTGCTAGACCTTACTGTGTCGGGTTCGCACCGACTATATATTCAGCACCGAACTGGCGCACATCTCCTTTTCAAATTAATTATCCAGTTCCAATAGTTACGAATAAACGAATTAAAAAGTGCGCTTGCACTTTAGATAATATGTGATGACCCCCGCATTGTACGGCTATATGGTGGCAAATATTACCGGTACATCTCCTCCAGCGTAACCAGCCTCACCTCGCCCTGCTTTCCAAGCTCTTTCAACCCCGCCGTAAAGCCGGACTTTGAGAAGATATAGCAGTGATACTTTTTCCCCTTGCCGAATACATTTGCATAATGGCGGATCAGCTCCAATTCATCCGCGCCGACAGGTTCGTTCCGGAATTTACAAGACCCGATGATGTATTCCTCTCCTTCCACCGGCGTGCCGACAATGTCGATCTGTACCTCTTTCTTTGCGGCAGAGTCTGTTCCCCACCATTGGCCGACATCCGATATGATGATCGGAAGATTTTCCGCATAGCGAAGCAGGTATTCGCGGCACATCTGTTCAAACACAAGCCCCATGTATTCGGAGAAATGACGCTTGATCACCGGCTCGTAGATCTGTTCGATACGTCCCGCGCTGATTGCGGATGCGTTCTGCGGAACAAACCGATACCAAAAACGGAAGAAGTTGTCGCCGATGGTGTATATGGTTTTCCTTCCCGGTTTTTCGGTCATCGGGCTTTCTCTGTTGATGATACCGAGATCGAGAAGAACCTTCAGATATTTGGCGCAGATTGGGGATTCAATTCCGACCTTTGTGGAAATTTCATTGGTGTGAGATGCACCACCGGCAATTGCGGCGATTACGGAATTATAAATAGCAGGCTCTCTGAGCTCCTGTTTTAGAAGATTTTCCGGCTCTTCGTACAGATAGCTTGAGGTATTAAAAAGGTTCTGCTTCAACGCCTCATCCACATCATCGTAGACATCCA
>JAZLIS010000121.1:0-9140 GCA_045617505.1 Bacteroidales bacterium
ATAATCATTATATTGTATAGTTGGTTTTCAGCCCATTGAAAATTAGCCGATTGGAGCCAATCAGATGGCCGTATAAGACCTTTGAAATTTTCGCTTGACCCTCCGAAAAAAGGGTATCAAGTCCGTCAGAAAGCCCGTAAATGGCCTTTAATCCATTGATACACAATTTGTTAAATTTGGTAGAGTCATTTCTTTTCCCTATCTTCGTGGTATGGAAAAAGACTTCATCACAGGGCTTCGCAGGAGCCTCGAATCCGACCGGATAAAACTTACCCGCCGGCGCAAGCAACTCCTTCGTGAGATGGGATACTCCGAGGATCTTGCCTCTGCGGAGATAGCCGAAAAACTTCATGAGCAGGTTCGTACCAACGATGTCCTTAACCGCAGCATTGTTAGACAGGAAGAGGAGACCAAGAAGTTGAAGGCTCGCATTATGGAACTTGAGACTGGTCATAAACCGATTGCCAAGACCAGTGCGAACAGCAGCATACCCCCCTTCGAAGAACCCCATAGGCGTTCCTCACACGCAGTCCCAGCGCAAGCCGTCCGGAAGGAAGACCGGCGGTCAGAAGGGACATCCGGGCAGCACGAGGCTCCAGACCGACAACGTCACCGCCACCGAGCGCTGGTATCCGGCTGCGGTCTGCCCCGTGTGCGGCAAGCCTCTGGATATGGAATCCGCCACGGTGTCTGCCAGAAGACAGGAGGTTGACATACCTCTTCCCATCGAGGCGAAGGTTATAGACCATCTTCTGATGCAGGTCAAGTGTGACTGCGGCCACTGCTGCAAGGGACAGTTCCCGGAAGCCGTGAACGCTCCGGTAAGCTTCGGCCCCAACATTATGGCGCTCGTGTCTTATCTGAGCACATATCAGAACGTGCCATTCAAGCGTCTGACGCATCTGCTGGAGACTATCTTCGGACTTCATATAAGCGAGGGCTCCGTGTCCAACATGCTGAACTCGATGAAGAAGTTCTCCAAGAAGCCTTACAATATGATACGTGAGAAAGTGGCTACTGGCAAGGTTGCCGGAGCGGACGAGATAGGCACTTGTACTTCAATCCCCTTCGTAAACCCTTGCAGGAGTGCTTTCTATTGCATATCTTTGCGAACAACGTTGTTCAACTTTGAGCAAAAATGGGCCATTATTGGGCCACGATTTTACAAAGAGATGCTATGAAGATAAAAAGAAATGTGACCTTCCGGCTGAGAGCTTACGGCAAAAACAATGACCTGTACCAAATCAGGATTCGCACCACGTTCAATGGTCATAGAATTGATCTGAAGACTGGTTGCCAAATCAATGACAAGTCTGTCTGGGATGACGAGATCCAACTTGTAAAGGATGGCTACAAGGGGCCGAAAGGCGAAACAGCTCTTTCTATCAATAATGAACTCCGGAATATCAAGGATCAAATGGACTCTGCCTTCAAGTATTTCGAGGCAATTGATCATATTCCGACACCCTTACAGCTTCAGAAAAAATACGAGGAGCGTCTGAATGGCACCGTGCCGAAACGCCCTGCTCCGGAGAAGAAGAAACAGGAAAAGCCTGAGCCGAAATTCTACGACACCTATCAGCAGTTCCTGATTGAGGCTGGTGACAAGAATGCCTGGACAGAGGCAACATTTCAGAAGATGGCAGCATTGAAAGAAGACCTGATGGCTTTCAAGAAGAGCATCAAGTTCTCGGATATTACGGAGACGTGGCTTACAGCTTTTGTACATTATCTCCGCGATGAGAAGCAGCTCAAAACCCCAAGGAAAAAGAAGGGAGATAGAGAAGACTATGACGCGGACGATTTGGTCGGCATCAAGAACTCGACAATCGAGAAGAAACTCGGCTATCTGCGCTGGTTCCTGAACTGGGCCACGGACAAGGGATATAACGCCAATATGGCCTACAAGACATTCAAGCCAACCCTCAAATCCACCCAGAAGAAAGTGATCTATCTGATAAAAGAAGAACTCGCTAGAATCAGGGATTACGAAATACCCGAGGACAAGTCTTATCTTGAGGCCGTCCGTGATGTTTTCTTCTTCTGCTGCTTCTCCGGACTCAGGCATTCGGACGTTTACAATCTGAGACGTAATGACGTCAAGGGAGACCACATTGAAGTCACAACGGTAAAGACTGCGGACAGTATATCCATAGACCTCAATAAGGTCACCAGAGAGCTGCTGGACAAGTACAAGGATTTTGATTTCCCCGGAAACAAAGTGCTGCCCGTCATCAAGAACCAGCCGATGAACAGGGGCCTTAAGGAACTGTGCAAACTTGCCGGCATTGATGAGGAGATACGCATTACCACCTACAAAGGAAATCAGCGAATAGATGAAATCAAGAAGAAGCATGAGCTTGTCGGCACCCACACCGGCCGTCGCACCTTCATCGTCAATGCCCTTTCCCGGGGGATTGCCCCGAATGTCGTGATGAAATGGACCGGGCATAGTGACTACAAGGCCATGAAGCCGTACATCGATATCGTGGACAGTATAAGGGCCAAGGAAATGACCAAGATGGATTTCATGGATTAGAAAAAACGCTTAACTTTACAAAAATTCAAAGACTTATGGCTCTGCCGATAAATATTAATCAGCTGATCAACGGCAAAATAGTTGAGTGGGAGAGGATTGAGTTCAAGACCGGCTGGAATCCTGTCAAGGTGGCACATTCCATTTGCGCTTTCGCCAACGACATTCATAACTGGGGCGGAGGATACCTCGTTATTGGCATAAAGGAGCAGGACGGCCGCCCCGTTCTTCCTCCTGTCGGACTTGGATTGAATGAGATAGATGCAATTCAAAAAGAGCTGGTTGAGATTTGCCATAAAATCGAACCGTTCCCTTCTGTTATTCCCAAGCCTACGGAATTCATGGGGAAGCACATCCTGATAATATGGGTGCCGGGTGGTGAAACGCGACCTTACAAGGCGCCAGTTCATTTCGGAAAGAATGAACTCGGGAAAGCATATTACATCAGGATGGGCTCTGTGACAAAAAGAGCAGAAGGGATAGATGAACAACTGCTGTTGTCGTTGGCGGCCAAAGTCCCGTTTGATGATAGAATTTGTCATTCTGCCAGCCTTGATGACCTTGATTTGGGTCTAATCCGTGAGTATCTCAGGGATATTGACAGCGGCATCACCGATGAACAGGCACGGACCATGGATTTCAAAGATTTGTGCGAAAGCCTGCAGATTGTCGGTGGCACTCCGGAATTCCTCCGCCCTAAAAATGTAGGCCTCCTCTTCTTTTCTCAAGACCCGGAAAAATATATCCCGTATGCCAGGATTGAGATTGTCCGCTTCCTTGATGACGTGGGAGACAACATGGAAGAGAACATCTTCCATGGTCCTATTCATAAGCAACTCAAAGATGCGTTACGATACCTAAAGACCCAAGTAATCAGGAAAAGGATTACGAAGATTGATGAACAGGCAGAAGCACCGAGAACCTACAATTACCCCTACGCCGCATTAGAGGAAATTCTCTCGAATGCCGTTTATCACAAATCCTGGGATGACAGAAATCCAATTGAAGTCAGGGTCAATCTTGATTCCATCCAGATATACAGTATGGCTGGGCCTATGCCACCGATAACAAACAGCGATCTTCAGAAAGAAAGGGTTGTTTGCCGCAACTATAGGAACCGCAGAATCGGTGATTTCTTGAAGGAGCTGGATATGACGGAGGGCCGGTCAACAGGTTTCCCTAAAATATACAAGGCCCTTAAACGCAATGGATCTCCTGCTCCGCAGTTTGAGACGGACGAAAAGAATCAATATTTCCTTGCAACAGTTAAGATACATCCAATGTTCCTTAACGAGCAGGATTTGGAAGGGGATGTCGTAAAAGATGTCGTAAAAGAACTAACTGATAGACAACTTCTTATTCTTAATATTTTGAGGCAGTCTGTCGTAAAAAATGTCGTAGAAACGGCGGTTTCCATTGCGACCAAAATTGCAGTAACCCCAAGAACCGTTCAAAGAGAGCTTGCCGAACTTCAAAGCCTTGGCCTTATACGAAGGGAGGGTGGACGAAAGAACGGCCATTGGGAAGTATTGGATCAGATTGGATGATTCCCAGGATTTCCTTTCCCTTCTTTTTATTACATACATCTTTGTTTAACCATTTTTCTGTTGTGGCTAAAATGCGTACATTTGTGTCCGACTACGTATTTATGCCATGCAGGACTGCCTGTTTTTCAATACCATACGGGACACCTTCGACCTTGACGACTTCAAGGGCCGGTATACTATCTATCTTCTCTGCAAAAGCGGAGATGTCAAATTTTACCATGAAGGTCAGATGTTCAAGGCTATAGGCGGAGACCTCGTCGTCTGGCGGAGAACTAAGTCATGCAGCGGCATATCCATTACTGCAGGTACGGATGCGGACATTCTTTTGGTATCGGATGACTTTCTTGAATTGCATAGGCCGGAGACCGAATGGGATGCCGTAGGGTATGGATATCTGGAAAACCATCCTGTCCTGCATCCGGTAAACGCATTTTTCTTCGATGAACTGGATATTCTGAAGAGCGACTTTGAGCAGATCGGTCGCTATGTCGCCTATTTTGACGATTATCTCGGCGAAGAAATCACCGGCTCACAGTTGCGCGTCCTGCTCTATGATATCTGGAGAGTGTTCTTCCGTATGGTTTTTAACGCTGAGGATGGTAACAACCTCCCTTCATATCATTTTGCGGACTTTCTGCTCGATGTCAAGAAATACTGCAAGGAACATCGTGATGTTGCCTGGTATGCCCAGCTCCGGGAGATTACCCCTAAGTATCTTACAGAAGTAAGCATTGCCGCTACCAAGCATCCTGCAGGAGACTGGATTGACATTTATACGGCCCGATTGCTCCGTAAAGAACTGTCCTCTCAGGATGTCTCGCTCTCTGCCCTTTCGAAGGAGATGAACTTCTCTTCCCTGCCGGCCTTTACTCGATACGTCAAGCGAGTCCTGGGATGTACTCCCAGCGAGTTCCGCGAATCTCTGAAAACACAATAATAGCCTATTATCCTCGGAATTCCCCGAGGCTTTTGCCTCTTTTCCCATGAAGAAGCTATCGGTATAGTATAGTCCGGTTTACTATACCGATTGGACTGACGTAAAATTCGATAACTTCACTTTCTCCGAAGGGTACCTGTACCACCTGATTGCATCATGCCTCCCGAGTGACCAGTAAGAGATACTTTCTTCTTTCTCGTTCATAGACCCGTCTTTTTTCATGAGGGACTACTCGATAGAAAAAAGGTGAAATGCATCGAACTACTTCCAAATGCACTGAAATTCTTCTGATGACTGAAATTTGAGTTTGTTTGCGTTAGTTTTGGTTACGCCGTTAAAAAAAGTTCCTTAGATATGCACAAATATGGGATTTATTCAGTAACTTCAATAAAAGAAGATGTCTTGATACCATAAGTTTTGTCGCTTTTCGTGTGGAAATTATCTTGAAAACCAAACAGAAAAATTGGTAAATGACGACTTTCTCGATGCAATCAAGTTTAACTTAATTCATACAATTATGAGCACATCTAAAACTATTGAAGGACTCCTGGAGAAGCCCGTCTATATGATGACTGGGGAGGAGTATCTTGAACTCACCCACTATGCGCTGGCGAACTCCCAGCCCGCAGCAAACCAAACCGCAAGAGGTGGACAGAAAGCATTCGGCGTCCACGCGCTGGCCGTGGAGCTCGGATGCTCCGACTCCACCATATACGCACTGATGCGCGCGCCTCGCGAAGAGGATGATTCCGCGGAAGGAGGTGGGATCCTCAAGGGCGCCATCGTTTCCCGCATAGGCCGGAAAATCGTTTTTGACGTCGACAAGGCCCGCGACCTGGCCGACGGTTATCAGTCCACACGGAAATAGGATGCCCGGTTTCTATGTCGAAGACTGGATGCTGGGAGAAGGACTAGGCCTGAAAGGGTGCGAGCTGCTCGTGTTTGTCTACGCTTATTCCTTCTTCCGAGACGGGAAAGAGATGTTCGCCGCCGAAGAGAGAATCGGAGACTTGATATGCTATTCGCGGAAGCAAGTGGGTGTCGCCCTCTCCCGGCTCTGCGAGAAGGGGCTGCTCATCCGCTCAGAGAAAAAGCACAGGCGACAGCAGACATACGCCTATTCCGTCTGCGAGGAGAAGGTGAGAACTTTCGTTACATCCGGGTGTGAAGAAAGTTCCCAGCAGGATGAGAAGAAACTTCCCACGGGGATGGGAAGAAACGTTACATCACCCTGTAACGAAACTTCCCACAATGAAACAAGTTATATAAAAACTTATGACAACAGTGATAATATAGACAAATCAGATCGGGTTAAAAAAGAAAAAAGTTATGGAATCAGAAATCAAAGATGTGGAATACTTACTGTCGGCCACTCTGAAGACTTTGCGGAACCGGACAGATTGTAACGACACTCCGAAGATCCCGCAAAGGCTGAAGGGAAGCAGCCCGGAACAAATCACGGAATTCCTGAAGCAATCTTACCGCGCCATAGTGGAGAAACGGGGGATGGACTACCAGGATATCACAAACGCTGAAGCCGGTAACAAAATCGCCGGTGTGGTCAAATGGCTGTACGGTCCCAAATACCGCTCGACCTTACTTCTTCAGGGTACGGTGGGAAGCGGGAAAACCACCATCCTTCAGGCGTTGTGCTCACTATTCACGGCCTCTGGGGCGAGTCCTGTCAAGTGCTCAGGTCTTGATATCTACGACCAGTATCAGCAGCAACGGAACGGGAGTGGCGGCTATTATGAAATGTACCGTAAAGCCGACATCCTCCTGATTGATGACCTTGGAACGGAACCAGTCCGGTTTCAATACTACGGCGTGGATTACACCCCTGTTCAGAATCTGCTCGTCTACCGATACGAAAAGCAACTCACCACCGTCATCACGACCAATCTCACAGACGGTCAGCTGTGCGAGAGATACGGCGACCGCTGCTGGGACCGCTTTGCCGAGATGAGCACCATGCTTCGTTTCTCAGCACCTTCCTACCGGAAATGAGTGACAAGCAGAAACGTCAGCTGGCACTTTCGGCATCAGGGCTCGCCCTGTTATAGCCTACTATAACTACAAGTTTTCCCGTTTTAGTTGTGGGCTCTCCCGAGGGGAAGGACAAGGGACGTTCATCCCTTGAATCCAGGCAGGGAGTGACCATCTCCCTGCACCCTCCGAACAGGGCGCCGCCCCGTTACCCTATCCCATCCTTCAACACAATCCAACAGCACCATGAGCTCAAAATCCTCCATCCATATCAAACCCTGCAACATCGCCCAGAGCGAAGCGCACAACCGACGCGACAAGGAATATCTCCGTTCCCTTAGCCCCGCCAAGATTTATATTCGCGAGGAACTATCCCGCCAGAATAAGAGCTACGTGCATCCTGATTTGAAGGGAATATCGCTCCGGGAACTTTACGATTCCCTCAAGGTTATGGTGAAAGAGAAAACGGGCCGGGCGATGCAGGAAAAGGAGGTGGAGTACACTGACAAGAACGGCAAGAAGCGAGTCCGCCAGGGATGCAGCCCCCTGCGTGAAGGAGTTGCCTTAATCAAGAAAGACACAACGTTGGAGGATCTCCTCAGATTTACTATTGCCGTTGAGAAGAGATGGTGTCTCAAGGCTGTTCAGATTCACATTCACAAGGATGAAGGGCATTACAGGGACATTGATGATTTTGAATCCTGGGAGCCCAACCTTCACGCCCATATCGTCTGGGACTGGATGGACCACGCCACCGGCAAGTCACGCAAACTGAGTGAAAAGGATATGTCCGAGATGCAGGACCTGCTGGCTGAGGAGCTGAATATGCAGCGCGGGCAATCAAAGTCCGAGACCGGTTTTGAACATCTTGAGAGGGAAGAGTTCATCCTCCACAAACTGGAAGAGAAAAAGGAGGATGTAGAGAAGAAGGCTGCGACCCTTGAATCGGACATAAAAGCATTGGACTTCAAGGAAGAGGACCTCTACGTGCACGGACTAACAACAGATCCGCTGTTCTCTGATGCATTGAAGTCAATCCAGGAAGAGCCCGCCACTCCGTTCCCGGTATTGGGCGGGAAGGAGGAATGGAGAGATGCCCGATTGAAGGCCGTCAAAAAGATACTGACAGACATGCAAACCAAACTTATCGAGGCGAAGGAAGCTCAGAAGCAGGATATCCTGCGTGCCGGCAAGGCTCTATACGCACAAACGAAAAAGGATATTTCAAATAAGATAGCGCAAAATCAGAAACTTCAGATAGACGATGAGGCGCTGCTCGCAGAGAATACAAAGCTAAAGGAAAAGCTATCTTCGCTGGATGAGAACGCAGTCAAGGAGCTTCGTCTCAAACTCGAATCTGCGATCAGTCGAGCCGATCGATTGGAACGCGAGGCTTCCCGGGAACAGACTCGGGCTGACGAGGCGCAGGCCACAGTCCGCGAAATTCTCGCCGTTCCCGAAATCAAACAGAAATGGAAGGAAGTCAAACACTTCAACCAACAAATCAGCTGTTGGATTACCGATGCAGCCAAAGCAATATCCGACTTCGCCAAGGACTCAGGCAAGGTTCTCTTTTCCGATGAGGATGAGAAAATCATTGGCACCGGCATCATCGCCGAAGCACATCTTTGCGTCCTCGATCCGACAGACGAGCACCAGCGGAAACAAGCGGCAAACAGCCTGATAGACAAGGTTGATTGGAAAGGAACAACCCCGTTTGCGGGAGAAGTTGCTCAGGCCCGCACCCGCCAACTCAGTGACGAGATGATAGTCACAAAAGAGATTGTTGCAGGTCTGCTGCTCTCAGCTAGCGGCAGAGGGTTCTCCGGTGCCGGCGGTGGTGGATCCAACAGCGACCTTACCAACTGGGACGGAAAAAAGAAAAGGAGTGGTTGGAGCAGGTAAATAGCATAAAATTGTAGATTTCTAAATCTTTTTCAACTTCTTTGCGTCTTGTTATCGGATGCATCCAAAATACATTGTAAACGAAATGCAAAAAGACAGAACACAAACACGACTCCGGGAGTTGGAGAAGATTGTCCGCAAGGAACAGGACAGACTCTTCAGGTTTGCGTATATGCGAATAGGCAATCGTGCGGATGCGGAAGATATATTGCAAGATGTTTTTCTGAAA